>NZ_BAABFL010000025.1:0-53648 GCF_039540975.1 Kistimonas scapharcae | reverse complement strand
AACGACATCGTACTGCCTGAACCATCAATTGGCTCAAACAGGGTGCTGGGGCTGGAAACTGTTTACCAGACCTATGGCCGGATGATCGTGCGTAATAAGGCACGGGAAGTGATGAGCAAATACAGTGTCGAAGATGTGCATAAGAACTATGCCCGGATCAGCGGCGAAATCTTCCAGGCTGTCACTGAAGCATCAAAGGGTATCCCATTAACGATCTCAGATGTGGCGCTGGGGCGTATCCAGTACCCCGACCTGATCACCAAAGCTGTTGAGGCTGCTGAAGAACGCCGTGTGGCTATCGCTACTCAGGAAGCCCAGGTGCAGATCGAAATGAAAGAAAAGCAGGGGCAACAGAAGCTGGCTGAAATGGATTACAAGATCGAAATGATCAAAGCCCGGTCGCTCCGCGATGTCAACAAAACCATCGCGGAGGGTATTACGCCCGAGCTGATTGCCCTGAAAACCCTGGAAGTCCAGCAAGCACTGGCGAAGAACAACAGCGCCGTGTTTGTTCCTTATCAGGCATTGGGTGAACCCGGTCTGAGCAACCGAATGTTCAATAAATAACTGCCGGTGACACCCGTCATTCGGCGGGTGTCTTAAATCTGGGGATGATAGAAATGGACAATGAACCTGTTTTCAAAAAAGGCGATTTAGTTAAGCTAAGCACTAAAGGGAAAGGTTATTTAAAACGCTGTGGTATGTTTGCATACGCAGGTCATTTCCATATCCGTGATATGGATGCAAATGCCTGGCATTATTACGTAATCAATCAATATGACCCCAAGCTGTGTTTCTGGTTAAGCTACGACCATATCGAGCACATTTCCCCACAAAAAGAAACTGCCACCGTTTCACCCACTACGGACGCTGATTTAACACAAGAAGAACCCCAACCAGAACTCTGTCCACAGGCACACGACCCAAAAGAATACTGCGGCGATAAAGCAATGGATGTCGTGAGGCTTTTATGCAAAGGGCATTAATCAAATGGGGGAATAGTCTCTTTTTAGGTGCAAGTATTTTATCCATGCTTGGGATGTTAGCCAAATCCCCGGCATTATTTATGGTCGGTTTGTTGTTGTACACAACAAGCTCTGTTTTCTTTTTCTGGGGTATTAACAATGACGATCAACAAGGATGAGCTGATCAGGCAATTAAATATCTCTGAAGAACAAGCAAAAAATATCCTGAAGCTCATGGCTCTGGATTATGAACACGGTGATATTTATGCAGTACTGGATCAATACCCTAATACCGCCGCATGGTATCAGGACTGCTTTACTAAACCCGGCTGGTATGAAGTAGAAATTCATTGCATTAATGAAGAAATCAAAGGTTATGGTGTTGAGCAATGTGGCACTTATTTAAATATGAGAAAAGGACATCGTTTCGACTACATCAACCTCGGTGACCCCTACACAACAACCATCTGTTATGACAAAGAAGAAGGTGAGTACCTCCTTTGTTGCTGGGGTGTTCTCGAAGAAGAATTTCCATCAGAGGAGGATTGGTGGTGAAATACAACACATTCAACCAGCACATGAATCAGGAATTCCGTGATGCTGTTGCGTCAGGAGATATATCACGGGAAGCAATCAACCCTCTGTTATTACTCGAAGTAAATCTTAATATCTGGGAACACAATAAATTAATGGTATTCCCTGAATCAGAGGAATTACTTAACAAATTGTTAAGTAGCAAACGGAGCATTTCTCAACCAGAAGCCATAAGCCCCCTATCAGCAGCATTCATATTCTGTTTGCCGAAAGGTTTCATAATCGCAGAAAAAGAAGTACATGCAGTCCTATTTACCTATCTGAAATACAAAGACAGGAGGCCCTACCAAAAAAACGTAGAATCGCTTTATCACAACAAGGTATCCATCGAACACCCCCAAAACATTAATGGGGATGAACGAATGCTAACCATGATAATGGATTTAGGTACTCATTATTCCAGTGCCTGCATACCAGAAAGCAAGCTCAATGAATGTCTTACAGCAAAGAATGAAGATGATTTTATTGATGTGTTAGGGAAACTGGATTTAGGGGAAATCGACTACGATTCCCCCGCACATTTTACTGCTGCAAAACTCCAATTAGCTACATTAAAGCTATACATAGGAATGTGTTTATACATACAAGCAGGAGGCAACGAAGTATTAGTTGATGGGATGCCTGTCACAAAGCCGGGACAAGTAAACTTCCCAGACATGCAACAAAAGACCGCCAAGAAGGTCACGCTGAAAAGCCTCGCAACCAACAAGAAAAACCCACACGCCCACTACCGTAGCTGGCACTTCCGCCAACTAACAGACGACAGGTATTACAAGGGTGAGTACGAAGGCATGGAGCCTGGGTCACGGATAGTGTTTGTCCGAGACACTTACGTTGGCGACAAGATCAAGGCGAAGACGTTGAGGGACAAGAAATGATCAACCCAAGAAAAACAGCCTATGAATGGCATGGAGGGCAATCAAGCGAACTCTACGCCTTTGCTTCCAGTGGTATCATTACAAACCATGATCTGCTCCGTGGTGAGATTTTCCACCTCCGACCCGACCATACAGAAGGGCCGTGGACTAAACAAAACATCGAATATCTTGATTCTTACGTCGCAGTATTAGCAGAGCTAAAAACTAACGCGCCTTGGGCAGAGCCGGATAGTCCGCTGGAAGTATTCATCAAGCAATACCTGGTCACTGCTTTGTGGTCAAGTATCGACTACGAAAACGAAGCACCTATGGATGATAAGTACGACCTTGAAGACATCCATTTCGACACGCTGCTCCAGATGCGAGCTGATTGTGTTGATTTCTACGCCATCAACCGTGAGGCCATCGACAACAATCTTGGCCCCGAGCAAGCAGGACATGATTTCTGGCTCACAAGAAACGGGCACGGTGCTGGTTTCTGGGATGGTGACTGGCCTAAAGATGTCAGTGATCAACTGGACATAAACAGCAAAAACTATGGCACCTATGACTTGTATATAGGCGATGACAATCTGATACATGGAGAGTGACATGCTGAAAGTACAAATAAAAACCTTCAGGGATTTCCTCGAAAACAACATTGATGCTGTCACCCTGGAGGACAAAGCCTTTGGTTATTACTCCTACGACGCCCCCAAGTTTTTATACAACCACGACAAAGATATGTTGTTGATTGATGAACCCATCAAAATGCTCCACCTGCTGAATAAGAACAAGCATGGCGTAGTAGAAACATTATCCCGCTGGTTGAATATCGGGCACAACATACAAGGTATTTTTCTCCGCCCTGTTGATGACCGTGAAATCGGTTTCCGTACTGTTTATACAAACGGCGCTGAAATTGTAGGGGCAATTGTCTACTCCGAAACATCAGGGACATGGGGGAGCCACACATGACAGCCAACATAAACCCGGAAACAGGCATCGCCTACGGTTACATCTCCAGTAATGTCATGGATCAGGATGTGGTTCATGCCTTGATGTATGAATATGGTGCCGACGTTAATTATGGCGAGGCACGGTACGAATTCCAGCATGACCGGCTGACAGAACTCTTAACCTCTGAGGAATTTGACGAATTAGACACCGAAGAATATGACGACAAATTGAATGAACTCGACCCCAACTGGGAAATGTCCTTTGATGACTCATATAACCCTGATGAGTTAATGGTTGAAGGCGAATACGACGGTGTGAAATACGCCTCAAGCTGGATGGGAGGATGCCTCTGCTTCTTCATCTTTGAATCACCCATCATCACCCACAAAGCAAACCGTGCCAGCCCTTGCGTACCCAACGCCGGTATTCTCGACACTCTTGATGGTGATGTCACGTCCTACAACGTGCCCGACGCATGGAGAGCTGAAGATGTTTGAAGCTGACATCATCTACCAAGAACCCAACTGGAAAGAGACGCCTGTCCGACCCGACAGGAAAAAGCCCTACACACCCCCACCAGTGGGAATACGGCCCTGCGACGGATGTCAGCACGAGACACTGTGCAAAAAAGAAAAACTGGCCTGCAACGCCTTCCATTACTGGGTGTGCAGGGATGCCAATAGCTATACAGCCCCGCGCCTGAAAGAACGTAAAGGCCAGAAGGTACCTACAACCACCATCTATAAACGGATTTTTGGAGACGATGATGAGCAGAGATAAATACAGCGACGGTGATTATCAACACCGGGTAGGCGAATTTGTCAGGAAGCATGTGCTCTACTGCGTCAGCACGTTGGTGTCTGACATCACCAAAGCCTATTGGACTTGTCCTGATGGTATTGGCGACCTCACCGAAGAAGAAGTATTTGACATCAACTGCTGCCCTCCAGATGAAGACGATTGTTTGTATCGCGGGTTTGAGATCAAACACCACCTGGAAGAAGGCTACTACTACGTGGATGAAGAAGGCCACCACAACGGTGACTTCTACAACACCCACGAAGAAGCTGTTGAAGCCTGTGTATGCAACAACGGCATAGATGGCTCCGAAGTCTACGAGCACTGGTTAGTGGATGATCTTCTTGCCGGGTGGCTCAAAGATGCCGGTGGGCACGTTGTCGAACTCATGGGACTGGACATCTGGTGCAGGACCACAACAGGGCAAGCAATCCTCCTCGACCGGATCATTTGCGACATCTACGACAGATTCCACGATGACGAAGGTAACTGGCGTTACCCTGAAGATTAATATTAGCGGAGCTATTGCGATGTCAATGAAACTCACTCTGGAGGAGGTCGTTTGCTCTCGCAAATATATCGAGGGTGAAGGCTGGAAGGACATCGAAATCGAACTCAACGACAAGCAGAAAAATTCGTTCGTTGAACTATTCGGTTATCGGTGCCAAGCAAGAACCTGTCGGACACTCCGACGGTTTATTGCTAACCCGAGCATCCACCCCAGTTACGGTATCTACCGCCGTGTGTACTGGGATGAAAATGACGAATGCCAGTATTGCGTCGGACAGGATTACACCGAAGAAGTCCGGTACATCAGAGAACTAATCATCAAAGACATGGGTGGGAGACGATGAAACTATTCAAGGCGAAATTTAAAGACAAAGAATGGCAGTCGTACTGTCCCGAACAATTGCTTGATCTGATTCGTGATGACCTCTGCCCATTCAAAGGCGAGCGTTATGTGTCCTATGGTGATATTGAAAACACTATCATCAATGCTGAATCCGTATCCAGTGCTTCATGTAATGGACTGCTGATTGAAACTGAAACCGTCACCATCAGTGAGGAGGAGAAAAAAGAACTCACTGAAAAACTGGACACCTATGGTGAAGAATCCGTTGAATTCAAGGGTTTCCTTATCGACATCAAGTACGATACATGCCCTTCTGATCCTTTTGCCGACTGGGACCAACCGGATACATTCGGTATATCCCTCTCACACCGGTTCAGAAATCATTGCCAGAAATCGCCAGTTGATGTCGCAGATTTCCTGTACTGGGTAAATGATGGGCGACCCCTGAATTACATCCATCAATATCGCTGCACCAAACCTGCAACCTGCGGCCATGAGTGGGAAATAGAGAATCAGGATAAAGAAGGTTATGTTGAATACTGCCCGGAATGTGACAGGGAAGGACGTAGCACCTCAGCTATTAACCCCTACAAGTCCGAAATCTACGACGATGAACTCAGCACCTTCTTCGATTTCGAGAACGAATATTACTGGACACCTGTCTACGTCTACAGCCATGGCATGGACGCATTCAGTACAGGTAGCCCGGTGATAAACTGCCCGTGGGATTCCGGCTGCTGCGGTATCACCTTCATCAGCAAAAAAGAACTTCTCGAACATGGCATATACAGCGCCCGTGAAACCATGACCACCAAGGAGCTGGAAGGGCTGGCGGAAAAATTCTTCGAGGACCAGATACAACTGCTGGACGATTATCACAACGGCAACGTCTACGGATTCACCGTCACACGGATACATGACGATGAAGAAATTGATGGTTGCGGAGGATTCCTCGGTGATGAAGGACGGAAAGACGCCATATCAAACGCACTTGATGCACTGACCTATGAAATCAAGAACGATCCTTGACGTTTGACTTTAAGCATTAGCATGGCTAATAATAAATAGTGGGGCTTCTGCCCCTCTTTTTTCTTCAGGAGACACCATGGCCTTCTTCACCCTCGACTTTGAAACAGCCTATCGAACCAGAAAAAACAAAGGCACTCCGGGTCCTGCTGTGTCGCTCAAAAACCTGACATACGAAGAATACCTGCGCGGCTCATGGGTCCGTAACGGCGAAGAAATCAAGGTACCCTTCAAGGCACATGGGGTCGGTATCAAAATTGACCGCGAGGACACTTTCTGGGTCACACACAGCGACCTTGAATACGCGCTGAAACACCATTTCCCAAAGGGGAACAAACACACCGTAGTAGCCCACAACACCATGTTTGACGGGGCTATTATGCGCTGGGTCTACGGCGTCAGCGCCGAGACATGGTACGACACAAAAGGCATGAGTCAGGCGTTATGGCCCACTGAATCAGCTTCACTGGACGCCCTCACACGACGCCTGTTCCCTGATGACAAGTCCCTGTGGAAAGACAAGGATGCCCTGGAAGTCTCTGATGGCTACTGGGACCTGTCGCCAGAACAGGAAAAGATCACTGCTGATTACTGTATTCAGGACACTGATATTACCTTCAACGCCTTCGCAAAGATGTGGTCGATGGGTTTTCCACAAGAAGAACTGAAGATTAATGACATTACGCTCCGGATGTTTATTGAGCGCCCATTCGAGATGGACCATAAGTTACTTCTCGACCACCGCGAAACCTATAACGCAGAGAAAGACCGGATCATAGCGGCCTCTAATTGGGGACGCACGACTCTTGCGAGTAACAAGCAATTTGCCGCCAGACTCAAGAAAGAACACGGGATCGTTATTGAGGAAGTGCCCTCACCCACTGAGAAAAATCCCGACAACATGAAACTGCCACTGGCAAAAGACGACCTTGAATTTCTGGAGCTTCGTAGCGCACATCCTGAACTAGACCATATCTGGCAAGGCCGTCTTGCAGCCACCAGTAACAGTGAAAGGACCAGAATTGATCGTTTCCTGAACCATGGCATGGTCAGCCCTATCAACCCCGAGGGGCATCTGGCGCAACCGCTGAACTATTATGCGGCGCACACTGGTCGTTGGGGGGGCACCAACAAACAAAACCCACAAAATCTGGGGCGGAAATCGAAACTACGGCTTGCCCTGAGAGCACCTAAAGGCAAAAAGGTTGTCGTCCGTGACCTGTCAAATATCGAAGGTCGTATGTCCGCATGGTTTTGTGGACAAGACGACAAGCTGGAATTGATCGCATCAGGCGGCGATATATACAACGAGATGGCCACAGCGATTTATGGATACCCTGTTTTCCGAAAAAACCCAGAACATGCAACCGAAGGATTTGTAGGTAAAGTAGCAGAATTGGGCCTCGGCTTCGGGATGGGTGCAGCCAAATTCAGACACACCCTGCTTTCCGGTGCGATGGGTATGGTGGTAGACCTGACAGAAGAAGAATGCCGCGATGTTGTCTACACCTACCGCAAAAAGAACAACATGATCTCCGGCATGTGGCGGAGGTTACAAGGCGTCATCGCTGATATGGCGAACCCGAACCTTGAACCTTATGAGTTTGTCTGCCTTCGCGTCGAATACCAGCGTCTGGTAATGCCCAACGGTCTGAGCCTGGTTTACCCCGACTTACAACCTATCGAACATCCCGATGCCTACAACGAATACGACTATTGGCAAGGCAAGTACCGTAAAAAGTTATGGGGGGGCCTCATCCTTGAAAATTGCATACAGGCATTGTCACGGATCGTGATGAGTGAAGCCATGGTCCGTATCGACGCACAACTCAAAGAACACGACGCCGGTATGTTGGCGCTTACCGTGCACGATGAGAACGTAGCAATCGTGGACGAAAAAGATGCCGAGTGGTGCAACCAGATGATGGACACAGAGATGTCCAAAACACCCGCATGGTGCGACAGCCGACTTGTACTGGCAACCGACGGCGGTATAGACGACTGCTATTCAAAATAGACCAAAGGTATTAGCAATGCTAAAGGATAAGATAACCTTTATTACGGACGCGACAGGCAAACGACTGGCGAAACACTTCTGTGCCGACGGTAGTAAGACCGACTACCCGAATAGCTGGAAAATCAACTCCGTTGAAAAAGAAGTGACCCTGGATGCAGAAGGTTTACGGAAAAAATACCGCCTCTTGCAGTTATTCGCCTCAAAAGGCCATGCGATGTACAAAGGCCATTTCACACGGCCATTGGAGGGGGAAAGCAGGAAAGGACTGACTGATACCAACAGAACCACCCAGACCATAATCCTTGATTTCGACAAGATCGAACTGCCGGGTGTAATCATCCCTGACGTATGCACCGAATCCACCGTGATTGATGTCGCAGAACGGCTGGTCGCTATCCTGCCCGAGTGCTTCCGTGGCGTCAGTTACATCGCTACTGCCAGCTCATCGTTTGGTATGAAGGGCAACAAAATCAGTATGCACCTTGAGTTCTGGCTGCAAGAAGCCATCAACCCAAGACAACTGAAAGAATTCCTGCTGCACTTGAATCTGACCCAAGAAACACTGGTCGAGCGACTGAAGTTATCGGGCAACAAGCGGACGCTGAGCTACCCGCTTGATATATGCCTTGCTGATAACTCACGGATTGTCTATCTGGCACCCCCAACATTTGAAAAGCCTGGGCAGAACCCTTTCGCCAATGACGACCACCGTATCACGCTGATCGAAAAGAAGGAGTCTTGCGTCAACCTGACTATCCCTCTGTTGGATGTAGATGCAGAGAAAAACCGTGCTGCCCAAACAAGCCAGATCAAGAAAATCCATAAGAAGCTGGGAATGCCCTACAAGCAGCCGAATTACAAGAAACTCAGTCTCCAGAGTGGCAACACCCAAGTAATATCAAATCCCGGCGCTGGAGTAATGACGCTGTACGCTGACCATGGGGACTACTGCTCATTCAATCTGGACGGCGGTGACAGCCACGCCTATCTGGTCAACAAAAATGAACCTGGTGTTGTCAGAAACCTGAAAGGCGAAGACTATTTCCTGTTTGAAGAATGCGACCCTGACACATTCAAGTGGTTCACCGAGGAGTACCTGGCTGAAAAAAAGCCCGAAGATGGGAGCAATACCAACCCCCTAAGACCGATTGCTTTCATTGAACGATCAGAAGACGAGGTGTGGTATGGAATGTACGACCACGAGAAAAATGAACTCGTGGATATGTATAAAACCACTATGATACACGCGCTCGACGGCTGGTTTGAATCAAGGGGAGCCGTTAAACCTGAAAGACTGGGGTACATGACCAGACACTTTGATCCCCATAGTGACGAAAAACTCAATCTAAAAAAGGAGTTCATCAACACCTTTGAACCGGCTGATTATTTTTTCAATCCAGTCAACATAAAAAAAGAATTCAAGGGAGTATCCCTCGATAACGCTGACGCACTCAAAGGTCTTTGCCCTACTGTCTACGACCTAATCAGGCACGTAACAAATGGCTATGAAGAAACCAAATTGTTTATCAACTGGTTGGCCGCAATATTCCAACGCAGAGACAAGTTGGGGCTGGCCTGGGTTATTCATGGGGTTCAGGGTACAGGCAAAGGAAACCTTATCAACCAAGTACTGATACCCATCCTCGGCAACGCGGCGTTTGAAGGCACGGGTTCAATGCTCGATGAAGAATTCAATAACTTTCTTGAAAATAAGTTAATTATTTTCTTCGATGAGTTCAAACTTGGCGACTCAAAAAACGTAGGTAAGCAATACAGCAAAATAAAGGGGCTTATCACTGAACCCATGACACCTATCCGCTCAATGCGAAAGAACTGGGATACAAAAAAAACCCATTGTAATTTCATATTTGCATCGAACGAAAAAGGCGCTGTACGTATCAGTTCATCCGACCGTCGATTCAACGTCTGCCCACGACAAGAGATAAAAATAGCCACACAGTATCCTGACTGGCCCAAAAGAGTCGAAAAGGATTTACCTAAAGAATTACCTGCATTCAGTTGTTTCCTTCAGGAATTTGATGTGGATTGGTACAAAGCTACCACTCCTACAGAGAACGAAGCCAAGGAAATTATGCGGGTAGAATCACGCACATCACAGGAAGAATTTGCCGAAGCCATAAAAACAGGGAATCTGGAATTTTTTATAGATGTGTTGAATGTGAACACCCCTGATGGCAGCGCAAATATGGCAAAAACGGCTGTAAAGACATGGATACGGGACAGTGCAGATGGTGTTTTGGTCGCCTCAACAGCCCAGCTTCGTGAAGTGTATAGCGTGTTGATCAGCAGACAGGACCACACAGCAAAGTTCGGAAAGTTACTGTCACACGTTGGTATAACACCTACTACACACAAAGTAAATAGAAAGACTGTCAGAGGAGTAAAAGTCGAATGGAAGATGGACGACATACGGCGCAAGGAACTGATGGACACTTACCAGATCAAGCTGGCGACAGACTTCCTGCCATCTGCGCCAAGGGAAGACTTCTGCGCTCCCAAGCAAAAGAAGAACTAGGGTGCTGCTGCCAAACCCTCTGCACAAGAGAAAAGGTATGGCACTACATCACTTACCTTGAGAACCTAATCATTAGCAGGGCTAAAGAATGAGCTACACACCACCATCGGACAGTGACTTTAACCTGGAACCTGCGAAGCCGGTCAAGGTAGAAAAACCCAAGGTACCGGAATTCGAGTTTGACCCCAACCGGAGTGACCTGGAAGTCGCCCGACTGATCGCCACCGATGGCGGCAATGATCCCCAAGGTGGGCCAATCCGCTTCTGGTCACATTCCAGCCTTCAGCAGTTTGGGCAGTGCCCCTACCGCCTGTTCCTACGACGTGTGAAGAAGATCAAGGAACCCTCGGGTGAAGCCGCTGAACGCGGGTCGCTGATCCATGATGAATGCGAAGCCTATGTACGTGGGTTGCGGGACGAGATGCCTAATGGCAAAAAGACCATCGAATTCAAATCACGGTTTGACCTGCTCCGCACCCTGTTCAATGAAGGTCAGGTGCAACTGGAAGAAAACTGGGGTTTCGATATCGACTGGAACCCGCTGGAAGACGATGGTGCGTTGTACAAGAACAAAGACCTCTGGTGTATCACCAAACTGGATGTCTTTGTGCGTGAGAGCGATACCAGCGCACTGATCATCGACCACAAGACCGGCAAAAAGTGGGGCAATGAAGTAAAACACGGTGCCCAGGCACTGGAGTATGCCATTTCAGCCTTTATGAAATACCCCGAGCTGGAGCATGTAACCGCTGAGTTCTGGTATCTGGATCAGGGTCAGGACATGCGCCGTCAGTATACCCGCGATGACGTAATGACAATGCTCCCTCGGCTTACTGAGCGAGCCATCAAACTCACGAGTGCCACCAAGTTCCCAGCGAAACCGTCAGATGTCGCGTGTCGGTGGTGCCATTACAGAACTTCTGGCGATTGTGAATTCGGTGACGCCATAGGCTAGGAGGCCAAAGGATGAAGAATCTCGATGAAATAAAAGCTGCTGTAGATGCAGGTAAAAAAGTCTGCTGGATGAGTGAACTTTACGAAGTCAGAAAAGACCCTCTTGGCCGGTATTTGATTGTCTGCACTGACAACCATTACACAACCGGCCTGACGGACATAAATGGCGTGTTGCATGAAAACCCTGCGGATTTCTTTATTGCGGAGACTACCGATGAGTGAAGTTGAATACGTAAAAGATTATTACGTCGAAGCCGCCAAAGTGGATAACGAGGGTTACACCGGTCACGATGAAGACGGTTATGGGGCCAACATCAAAAGCCCCTACATGCTGAAGTATCACCGTCGCTGGCGGAGGGTGTTTGCCATGTGCTTCAGCAATGCCTCAAGCCATTACATAAAAGAAGGCAGCAAGAAGTTATTCCTGACACCCAAAGCAGAGGCAATGATCGAGGAAGCCAGAGATGAAAGACACTGAACTCCTGACCATCGCCAAGCAGCTCGGTTATGACGACAAAGCCATCCATCGTGACTCACTGGATGACGCCAAGGAATTTGTCTCCAAGATCGCCAAACGCTGCGGTGGAAACGCAGAACATGAAATCGAATACGCCATGGCCGTTGTCATCAACACAATGGCTATGAGTGTCGCCAGGAGGGTGAAAAGTGAAGTGGACGCCAGAGAGTAATTTCGACCTGTTCCCTGATGATGATCCTGATGTTCGTGAATTACAGTTTATGGATCGACGAAAGAAACAGTACATTCGGCAGAAGATCAACCACCCCCACCCACAAGACCCGGACAATCCGGATTGGGATGTGGAACCAGTTGCCCATGAGTATTAGCACTGCTATTATTTATCTAAAGGTTAAACGCGCCAGCTCGCGGCGCTAGTAGCGAGACTGCCCCAGCCGACGGTGGGCGGATATGGAAAAACATCGGCATCATGGGCTGGTTGGTTCCTTGACCACCTCCTCGCCAGTGACCATGACGACTGGCCCCCGTCACAGGGCCAATAACAATACACCGAGGACACCACTACATGGAATTGTTTAACCATCAGGAACACTGCGCTCAGTTCTGGTCAGACCACAAACGAATATTCAACACAAGCGACCCAGGCACTGGTAAAACAATCGCCAGTCTTGAAGGATACCGCCGCTCAATCCAAGGCCGTTTGCTGGTTATTGCCCCCTTATCAATTCTCGAACCGAGCTGGGGTGACGACACCACCAAATTCCTGAATGGCTTCAAATGGGCAGTCGCACACGGCAGCGAGAAGAAGCGCACCGCTGCATTCCAGAGCGATGCTGACATCATCATTATGAACCATGACGGTGTTAAATGGCTCGCTAAAAACCTGCACCTGCTGGAAAACATCAGCCACTGCGTCGTAGATGAGTTTACCGCATTCAAGAACAAGCAAACCCAGCGCAGCAAAGCATTAGCAGAGCTACTAAAGAAAATCGAATACGTGGTCATGTTGTCCGGTACACCCAACAGCAACCATATCACCGACATCTGGTACCCGGCATACATGATCGACGGTGGCGATCGATTGGGCCGCAACTTCTTCCATTTCCGCGATCAGGTCTGCACCCCTGTACAAGTAGGGCCACGCCCTGAAATGCGTCAGTGGGTCGAGAAAGAAGGTGCCCGTGAAATGGTGGCGCATCTGCTGTCTGACATCACAGTCCGCTACCAGTTTGATGATTGCCTGGATGTTCCTGAACACAGCATCCACACCTATTTCGTAGATATGCCGTCACAGGTCATGCGTCAGTACAACGAGCTGCTGGAGGCAAGTTTCCTCGAAACCCAGAACGGCGAAATATCAGCAGTACATGCCGGAAGCCGCATAAAGAAACTCCTCCAACTCTTGTCGGGTGCCGTATATGACGAAGACGGTGAAATCGTCAAAGTCCACGACAACCGTTACGAGCTGGTGATGCAGCTTGCGGCTGAACGTGAGCAATGCGTCGTTGCCTTCAATTGGCGACACGAGCGTGAAGCCTTGACTCGGTGGGCTGAGAAGTACGGTTTCACCTATGGCTTTATCGACGGATCAGTAGCGACCAGTGACCGCACCCGAATGGTCAACGAATTTCAGGACGGAAAACTGAAGCTGATTATGGCCCACCCACAATCAGCGGGTCATGGACTGACCCTCACCCGTGGCACCAGCACTATCTGGGCGTCACCGACTTATAACGCGGAACATTTCATCCAATTCAATCGTCGTATTTATCGCGCCGGTCAGACCCGCAAAACCGAAACCATACGGATTGCGGCAAGAGACACAGCGGAAATTGATGTCTACGACAAATTGGATGGGAAGGTTGAGCGGATGCAAGACCTTCTCAACCTCATGTGCCAACTCAGGAGAAAACAATGAGCACAAAAACTACCGCCGCAAAAGAAACCAAGAAGGAAACCCCTGTGACTGAAAAGAAAACTGCACCTGCCCGTACCCTGCTGGACGTTGCCCGTGACATGGACAAGCTGCTGAAGGGTAGCGCCAAGGTCGATGCCAAGCTGGACGCTGTTCAGAAGAAGATTGAACTGCTGGAAAAGGAAAAACAGAACATCGTCGATGAAGTGGGTTATTTCGACGAACGCATGGAGGCGCTGAAAGCAGAGCATGACGGCCTGCTCGCAGCGGCTACAGCATGACAGACCTCAACGCGCTCTCGCAGCGCCTTGTTGAAATCCGGAACGAACGCTCTGAGATTGCTGCCCAGGACAAAGCACTCAAGGAAGAATTCGACGCCCTGAGTCTTGAGGTACTTGAACACCTTGATGAAACCGGCAGTGAATCCGCCCGGACAGAACACGCCAGCATGTCTGTCAGCAAGCAGGTCGTTCCAAATGTCACGAACTGGGATCAGGTGTACGACTACATCCGTGAACACGACGCATTTTACCTTCTCAGGAAACAATTGAACTCTGGTCCGTACAGGGAACAGTTGGAGCTGGACGGTGAAATACCTGGCACCGAACCTTTTGAGAAGGTGTCACTCAACGTGCGGAAGCGGTGATTCACTGCGCCCGCACACATTAGCGCTGCTAATCATTAACGATTAAGGATAAACGACTTATGGCTAAGAAAGCTGAAGAAAAAACCGAAAACACTGATCTGGCTATTTTTGGCGGTCAGGCTGATGCCCTGCCTCCTGCGACTTACGAACAGGATGCTGGTCTGGGTAATACCAACGTCAGCTCCGAAGACATGGCGATCCCACGGATCATGCTGCTTCAGGCGCTGTCAAAAGTAGTTCAGGATGGTCTGGAAGGCGCTCGCCCCGGCCTGTTCCACAACACCATCACGGACGAGATGCACGAATCACTGTACATCATTCCGGTGGATTACCAGAAAGAATACAGCGTGTTCAAGAAGCGTGATCTGGGCGGTGGCTTCCAGGGCGCGTTTGAGAGCATGAAAGAAGCCAGCGACCACGTTGAAACCCTTCAGGGTGGAAGCGCAGGTTACGACATCACTGAGTCCGGCAAGCAGGTATTCCTGGTACTGGAAGTCAAAGATGGTAAAGCCGTACCAAGCTGCCCGGTGATCATGCACTTCACCAACACGCAGTTGGGTGTCTCCAACTCGTTCAACTCCCAAATCCAGATGTCCCTGCCTGACGGCGCACCACGCTTTGCCGGTGTCTGGGAAATGAGCACGGAAAAGCGCAGCAACTCCAAGGGTTCCTGGCATGTGCCGAAGTTCGACTTCAAAGGGTTGGCAGGTGCCGAGTTGTACGACGCTGCCAAGAAGCTCTACCTGTCCATCAACCAGAAAGCTGAAGCCGCATAAGGCTATCTCCTGAGATTGCCCCCGCAATGGGGGCATTTTTTCTGCTGAACAAGGACAGGATAATGAGCACAGCCCCGAACGAGATCATGCTTGATCTGGAAACCCTCGACAATAAACCTACGTCAGCCATCGTCGCCATCGGTGCAGCAGCTTTCAACTTTGAAAGTGAGGAGCTGGATACTTTTTACACCAATGTGGATAAATGGTCGTCTATTGCTAATGGATGCACTGTTGACCAGGGCACACTGGACTGGTGGAACCGACAATCAGACGCGGCGAAAGCTGTACTGAATGCTGAAGACGCTATCCCCCTGAAAGAAGCCCTGAAGCTGTTCAGTGAATGGGTTGTGAAAATCCGCAAAGGTGCCCACAAAATGGAACTGGGTATCTGGGGTAATGACAACACCTTCGATTTGACCATCTCTGAACACGGCTTCCGGGTATGCAACCTGCCCTGCCCTTGGAATTATTGGGAAAGCCGGTCAGTAAGAACACTGGTCAACATCGGCGATCGTCTAGGAATTAACCCCAAGAAAGACATCCCCCGTGAAGGTGTCCACCACAATGCTGTCGATGACTCGCTGCATCAGGTGAAATACTGCAAAGCGATCATGGCCCACATCAAAGGAGAACAGAAATGAGCCTACATCCTGAAATCTCCACGAGGCAGGCAGCAGAAAAAGCAATCGAAACACTCACAGCACGAGTATTCTCGTTTTAACTAAAGCCAAGTTCTATTCCATCATTTTCCGAAGGGGGTTCATATCACGATTAAAGTTATGACTGTTTTCTATCGAACAGAAGTATGATAGATCTATTACCTCACCATTTCTGCTTTCACCATCACCGATGCCAAAATCCATCCTCCTTATTGTATATATGGATTTATCATCACCAACCAAATAATCAGGAGACAGTCGCGATCTATCATATTCTAGAACACTACCCGATACCGCCAGTGCAACAATATTGACTCGTGTTTGCTCATCCAGAGCAAGAACATCAAAGCAGTCATTTCCATTTTTGTCTTTAAGCTTAGGGTCTGCTCCTGCAGCAATCAGTAATTTAATATAATCCGGATCACGGCGTGCACAGGCATAATGAAGAGGCGTTAAACCAAAAATATCCGGTTTATTGATATTTTCTGTTATTTCCAGATGTTTTAAAGCGGCCTCAAACAGTGGCATTTGATTCTCATGATCCACTTTCGACAAATGCTCTTTGTGTCTTTTGGCTATCAGAAGGTGAAGTAGGTGCTTTCCAGTCTCATCCTGAACAAAAGGACTGGCTCCAAGCTCTTGTATCAAAGCCACACACATTTCAGAACAACCATTAGCAGCTACCCCCATCATTGGAGTGACTCCACCCCAATCCCAGTTCATCGTGTCATTGATCGAAACACCCAGGTTTTCATCCAGGATTTTTCTGATGCCATTAAGCCTGTCTGCTATCTCATCTTTTTTATCAGGGAACTTCTTGAAAAAACACAACCGCTCAATCATTGCAATCGGAGAGCCATCACGCACCCTTGGCTCTCTGATTGAATCCCTTTCTTTTACCAGAGTGTTAGACAGATGAACGGGAGGAATTGGCGGTGCCAGAGGAGCTTTCTCCCTGTTACTATTTTCTGCTCTCTTATCCTCCGACGAATCACGATGCCTGGTATTCAAGACCGAATTAGTTGTAACAGGGCCATGTTGATCGTTAGTGGGATCGGTAACAGTAGAAGACCTTTTATCGATATCTCTCTTTAGCCGTTGTTGGCTAGAGACATCTGGCATATAAGCCTCAACATCAGGACATGTTTTAACATCATAACCACAAAAAAATGCCACAAAAGCTCTTAAGAAAGCTTTAATTACTCCTTGATTATTTAAACGTTCTTGATGGTAGGCTGCTATAGAGGCCCTTAGCCCCCTGTCATAATGTTGAAAAGAGTCCATTAATTATCTCCTTCTGTTTTTCATATTAAAAATGAAATAACAATTGTTTCTATAATTTAAGTACCCGGCCATAAATATTCTGTCATTTTATAAGGACAAATTGCACCAAGGTACATCTACTGTTTGCGTATTATATGACCTGATAATTTTCAGGAAGCTTCAGTTAAGCTGAAATTTGTTCAGCCAGTCTCTGATGTTGAGAGAGCCAACCTTAACGAACTGTACAGAAATCATCCGAAACACCAGGTCAGAAGAAGGGCTCATGCCATTCTGAGCAGTCTGGAAGGTTTTGCGGTTACCGATATCAGCCGACTCTTCAACGTTGACAGGAATACTGCCTGCTTAAACAGCAAATCCTGAGCAGTCCTACGATAGAGGTAAGCTCAACCCCACATACTAATAAAAACAGCAACATCACCTATCATTATTGCATAAATTCCTTTTTCCATGTGAGTTTTTTGTTTGCGTGGTTTACTGGGTGTTTTCTAAGCGTACTTGCCTTCACTACAGGATTCAAACTAGGAGAAGACAGATAACCAATGAACGAACACTCCTATATCCGGTCAGTCAATCGACACAAGACAAAAGACCTGTATTACTGGAAGATCAACGACAACTATGCCGGTGGGGTACCCGACAGCTTCTACGAAGGGGCCGCTAATGACCTGTGGGTTGAATACAAGTACATCAACCCATTCCCAAAACGACCGGACACACTGATCGACCTGACAAACAAAAAATACCTGTCACCCATGCAGCAACGTTGGCTGCAACGACGACATGAGAAAAGGCAGGACGCCTGGGTCATCGCAGGGAGTGAACACGGGGGCGTTATTTTCCGTGGTTTAAGCTGGCAACCCCCCATAACAGCCAGTGATTTTATCTCCCTATGCCTCCCCCAGAAAGCCATAATTCAGCAAATTCAACAATACTGTATAAATCACCAGTAACGGAAAGTTGTACTTTTGGGTGAGAATATAAGCACTGCTAAATATATAAGCTACGCTAAGGGTATTGAGGACCAGCCCTCGCTAAGTCGGTACACGGACTAGCCAAACTCTCCGGGCGGTAGCGTGTTTTTTATTTAGTGGTGCTTACCCTCCGTTGTATTTACCACGCCAGAACAATAATAAAACCATTCCCATTGGTCGCCAGTCCATGGGATTGTTCTGCATGTCCAAAAGGAACCGTCGTATGTCAGGTGAAGCTACCCGCGTCATTACCGAGGAAGATCGCAAGACCGCGAAAAAACTCAAAGCGTTGTATAACGCAAAAAAAGCTGACCTCGGCCTGAACCAAGAGAAGTTGGCCGAAGCCATGGGTAAAACCCAGGGTTACATCAGCCAGTGTTTCAACCAGCATGTTTCCCTCTCTCCGGCCACTGTTATCAAGTTTGCACATATTTTAAAAGAAGACCCGCTGACACTGGACAAACGTACAGCATCCCTATTACAGTCAAATGCTGTAGTTCGCACATTAGTGCCAGTAATAGGCTCGGCTACGGGGAGGTTGCCGGACATGAACATGGTTGAGGTCCCAACCAATAATAAAAAAAGCCCGACAGAAGTTGCCTACTTCATCGACACTGACATAGAACCTTTTTGTACCGAGGGCAGTATCCTTCTTGTGGATACCAACAAGCCCCCCAGAGCAAAAAGCAAGATCGCCTACCGCACACTCAAAAGCCCCAAGCTACACATTGCTGTCTGCGAACGGGCGACAAACGACTCATTTCGTACAACGGAGGATGAACTGATTCTGAAAAAGGACCTCAGTTTTCTGGCGCGTGTCGTGTCGGTGATTGAACCGGAATAAGGGGAGAAGCTATTGCTTCTCTTTGGGCATTTATATTAGCATGGCTAATCATAACCAAAACCAACAAGGAGCAACAAAATGACACGATGGATCACAGCTCAAGAATACCAACGCTTGGCTTTTGTCGGTAAACCGCCCCACCTGAACACCATTTGGCGCTGGTGCAAGAATGGCGACCTCCCAGCCAAAAAACAGGGGGGAACATGGCTTATAAATGCACGGGTACTGGAAGAAACGGGGAACCCTCTCGCTGATATGCTGGTCAAAGGCAGATAAACCATATTAAAGGAGTATCAATATGGGTAGGAAAAGAGGATCAAAAACAACAGAAGGGTTGCCAACATATCTGTACCGCGATAAAGATACAGGTCTATACAAATACAAACACTCCACTTATTCCAAACCCATTTACCTCCCAGTGGGAACCACTCGCCGCCAAGCAATAGAAGCAGCAAACCTCGCAAATGCCGAACTGACACAACAACGAGCATTGATAGACAAATTACTAGGCCGTGACCAAATAACAGTCGAGAAATTATGCAAAGAATATTACGCCGAGAAAATTGAAAACACTTCGCTCAAACAAGCAACAAAGAAAAGCTACCGAGTCGCATTGGATGTAATCAAAAAACATCTGGGTCCCTACTTATTACACGACCTATCCACAGCAGATATAGCATCCTTCCTCAAACAGTTCAAAGACAGACCAAGTTGGCATAACGACCTCCGGGCAAACCTGATAAAAATTTTTAACTACGCCCTCACCCAAGGGTACATACCCCAACAAGACAATATAGTGAACCCCTGTGAAATACTCCCAGAAAAAAGAGTTAAGGGACGGTGGACACCTGAAACGTACAAAGCCACCTACGCTGTAGCATCCAATGAATTGAAAAATGCTATGGATTTAGCTCTTTATACCGCCTTTGGTATGAGTGAGCTTGTTTCCTTAAAGTGGGATGAACTCTCTGGGAATGCCATTGAAAAAATCCGAAGAAAGACAGGGGTGCAACAACATATCAACATGGGAGACGGTTTGTTAAAGGTCATTGAAAATTGCCGAAACACTGGGGTCAAGTCTCCCTATGTACTGCATAAAAAACCCAAAAATATTCAGAAGAAAAGCAGGCAGTCAAAAGAACGCACCCATCACACCCAGTGGACCGCGCAACAATTACGCAGAGCACTGAACAAAGCGAAATCACAATCAGGCTGCTTCACCGGAGTGCCAACAAACGAGCAACCTGGATGGCATTCAATCCGGGCACTGGCTGCTTTCCGCCTTATGAAACAAGGTGTCAAGATCGAAGAAATACAGAAATTGCTGGGCCATTCAGACCTGCAAACAACAAAAGTGTACCTAAAAGGGCACGAAGATGAGAAGATAGAAAGCTACGCAATACTAGATGAGTTTTGACATTTTTTTGATATTTTTTTGCTAGCACACACAAAACGTAGGGCTTTACAAGACACCTAACATATTGATTTAAAAGGACTTTTATCAAAAATACGATGATTTTTTGAAAAGTGAAGGTTTTTGCTGAGTAAACTATCATCAGACCTGGCTGCCGGAAACGCAGGTTCCTGACCGGAATCGCGACAGCGGCAACCGCTGCGGTAACAACGAACCCGACTTGATCACCAAAAAGAATACTTCGACAGGAGCAGCACTGATGTCTTTTGCCGACCGCGATGGCGTAATCTGGTATGACGGCGAACTGGTACCCTGGCGTGAGGCCAAAACCCACGTTCTAACCCATACCCTGCACTATGGAATGGGCGTTTTCGAAGGTATTCGCGCCTATAACACCGACAATGGCCCCTGCATTTTCCGACTCCATGAGCACACAAAGCGTCTGTTCCGCAGCGCCCACATCCTGAGGATGCACATTCCCCACGCATACGACGAGCTTATTGAAGCACAACGCACCGTGGTACGGGAAAACGGCCTCGATTCCGCCTATCTGCGCACCATGTGCTTTTACGGTTCCGAAGGCATGGGACTGCGCGCTGACAACCTGAAAGTCCACTGCATTGTTGCAGCCTGGGAGTGGCCGTCCTATATGGATCCCGAGGCCAAGGAAAAAGGTATCAAAATCTGCACGTCCTCCTACACTCGCCACCATGTCAACATCACCATGTGCAAGGCCAAGGCAAACGGTAACTACATCAACTCCATGCTGGCTCTCAAGGAAGCACTCGACTCCGGGTGTGAAGAAGCACTCCTGCTGGATAATGAAGGCTACGTTGCAGAAGGCAGTGGCGAGAATATCTTCATCGTCAAAGAGGATGGCATTATTTACACCCCCGAACTCACCTCCTGTCTGGAAGGGATCACCCGGGACACTATCATTCATTTTGCCCGCGATCTCGGCCTGGAAGTTCGTGAAAAACGCATGACACGTGATGAAGTGTATGTTGCCCGGGAAGCCTTCTTCACCGGTTCTGCCGCAGAAGTTCTGCCCATCCGCGAACATGATGGCAGGATTATTGGTGATGGCCGCCGAGGCCCGATTACCGAAAAATTGCAAAGAATGTACTTCGATCAGGTCACAGGAAAACGGTCTGAATACCCAGAGTGGCTGACCTCTGTTCGCTGAACACCTCTGCCCACTGGGCAATTCCGACTATAAACCCTGAAAAAGTGGCGTATAATTGCGCCACTTTTGTTTATCCCTTTGAAATCTCAAAGCTTTTTTCACCCCCCACATAGCCATGGGATCAAAATGGGCTCATTGGAAAATACCTACTAAAGACAGCCCTCGTTGCTGTCGCGGTTATTCTCGTCTCCGAATATACGACACATCTCTCCCCAGACCCTGGATGACTCATTCCGCGATTGCGAAGGTATCCATTTCCCGTAGACTTTTTGCAGCATGGTGAAGTCTACATGACCCAGCTGATCGGCAATAAAACTGATATTCCCTGTCGCTGTCAGCGTCCAGCACGCGAATGTATGCCGTGTTTGATGAAGGCGTCTGTAACGCACCCCGGCACGCTTGAGCAAAGTACGCCATCGAGCCAACACCTTATGAGGAGATAACGACCCCGTTTCATGCTTGTAGTAGCAGTTTTTATTGAAAACAAATCGCACCCGCTGTATGACTTTTTTCTGTTTCAGGCTCACAGAAATTTTTTCCTCCGGGTACATGAATGTCATTTGTTTCATCGCACGCAAGGATTCAAGCGCAGGCGGAAACAACTGAATTTGACGGCTCTTTCCAGACTTCGGTAATTTGTAGCCAAGTGCAGTCTTGTTACGCTGTACTGTGACAGTACCTGATATGAAGTCCACATCCTCCCAGGCCAATGCACAGATTTCTCCTATACGCATTCCGGTATAAACAGCAAAGGTAATCAGATGCCTGAAAAGCAGGGGAGCCACCGACAGGATACGTTGATACTCTTCCTTGCTAAGTGGATCAGGATCCTCGCGATCAACAGAAAACATACAACAGCAGGAGACAAGGTCGTGATCGGTGTAATGGTTGCGTTGTGCAATACTGAAAATATCCCGTAAACGACTCATATAATTGTTCACGGTGTTAGCAGCATAATTCTCTATTAATGTGGCCCGGTAAAACTCGACATCTTCCGGCATGATGGATCGCACATCCGTATCACTGCCAAAATAGTCAATAATCCTGTTAAAGGAGTAAGCCTGATTTCGGGCCGTTGTCGCAGCAATTTCCGCCGCTTTGAACTTCTTTGCTTTGGCCACCAGTTCAGCCATCGTAGCCTTGCGCCTGGAGGCTATGCCGAACTGCCTGAGCTTTACGCTGTCCGGGAACTCCTTCGCGTAGTCGAACGTATTTCTCTGGATTTCATAAAGAATGGCCTCCCGTCGCCTTTTAGCATACTGGAGGTTTTCACGGGTCAACGGTATCCCGAGGGTCTCGCGGCATAAAATTCTGCGATACCGAAAACATAATCGCAGATTCTTTCCATGCAGCTCTATACCGGGGGACTCAGACAACAACTCCTCAAGGGATTTTATCGCTGATTTTCCTCGACCCACTTATCGTACTCCTCCATATTAACCAAACGACGTCCGTCTGGCGCTTTTACCCATACCCTGCCCTTTAGCCATACACCGTTTTCGATTTTCCGCTCTACCGCCTTGGGGGTATAACCGGTCAATTCACAGAATTTTTTGATCAGAACAAAACGCGTCATAAAAGCATCCCTTTCTATTTGCGTTATCGTCGATCTACAACGCCCGATTCAAATCATCTGCACTCCTGACATCACCTGCGATAATCTCGCCCGTTTGCATATCAACCGTGACACCACCCTCGCCTTCCTGCAGCACGGTGTCGTTTTGTTGTGAAATGCCTGCCTCAGCCCGCTCATCCAGACCAACCGCTGTCTGGGCCTCAATAGATACCGGCAGGTATTTGAACAAACGACGAATGACGGTTTTCTTGGCCATCTCATCAAAGTGAGTTTTCCAGGGGCCGTCACCGCCGGCTTTGGAGCCGTCACGTATTGCCTGAATCTCCGCCATGGACATGTATTCCACCTGCCACCCTCCCGAGCTGAGATGACCTACCGCATAGACACCAATCATCCTGTCAGTGGCATCGCGGGTCAGCGACGGTTTGTGGGTAACGGTCGTCTGGGTGCCATAGAGAATCTCAAACTCTTCGTGTTCATACACACACCGGGCGTCGATGTGCTTGATGGCTCCGGAACGCCGCGCCAGCTCCAGCATGCCGCGATAACCCAGCATGAACTGGCATTCCAGTTTATTCAGTTTGCGATTGAAATAAGGGATCAGGTAGCAGTGGCCCAGGGCACCACCGGGTACCAGCCCCAGCTGGGCGGATTGAATGACCGAGCCTAACAACGAAGCATCGGTACACTCTTTCAGTTTCGGGGTTTTCCTGACTTCATTCATGACAACAGAAAGCAGTCGTTCAGGCGTAAGTCCTGTTTGTTCCAGTGCCTGGGCAATGGTGTTTTTCCGGCTGACCAGCAATGCCTTGATGCCTGTGGCCTTGGCGGGAATGGTGTTAATGTTGGCCATGGTTCCTCCCTGTAACCGTGGTTAGTCCTGCTGACCGGTTGCCCAGGCGGGCAGTTCAATGGTGCGAAACTCCTCGGCATAAGCGGGCCAGCTACCGGTCTCGCGACAGGCATGATAAAGATCCAGATACTCCCGAAACCGGTCATCGCCCTCCATCAGCATCTCGGCGCTGGCCATGTACAGGCCGATGGCATAAGGCGGTTCTTTTTCAATCGCCAGCCATGCAAAGCCTGTAGCCTTGAGGCCACAAGCCCTGGCACCTTCGAGGTACATGGCGGCGCTGATGTGATAACCGTACCTGGGTATGTCGCGCTGGAAGGGATCATGCCGGGCATCGCGGCACGACTTGAGATCGAAAATCATGCCAAGGTCTTCCCGGTAATAATCCATCCTTGCACGACAGAGTTCACCGGTTGCCTCGTCCTCCCAGACCAGCGTGCGTTCCGCCACACCGCCTTGAAACGCTTTCATCGCTTTACCGTGCGCCGCTACCGAGGCCATCACGCCCTGACACAATTCCATGTCAGATTCAGACAGCAGGATTTTGTTCTCACGGTATTCAGCAAGGATGTCATCCCATAACTCGATGTCTTTGTCGTGCTCCCTGAGCCTTGTTATGAGATCGTCTTTTTTGCCGGTCTTCGGCAGACCCTCGGTTTCACAGCGGCTTTTCAATTCCTCCACTGTCGCCAGTGCATTGGGGTAGTTGATCCGCATTGGCGGCAGGGCATAGTCCCGGGCAAAGCGCTCGGGCTCCAATACTGCACAGTGAAGTATGATGCCGGTATCCAGCGCCTTCGTTCGTTTGTCCCGATCACCATCCCGCTTTGCCCGGCAGTGTGCCGGTGAGCGCCCCATTTCCTTCAGGATGCTTGATGACACCCCCGGTGCACTGTGATAGTCGGTATCCGGACAGCCATCATAAATGCCTGGTTTCATAACGCCTCCCTGTTATTCAGCCGTTATGTTGAGATTACCGTTGTTCATGGATTAAGCAACGCTAAAACGTTACTGTTTGGATATAAAAAAGACAGCCAGGCTATCTTACGGTCTCTTCCAGGTAACGGCCGGCATTCAGGGCAGGCACGGGCCGTTCTTCCAACTCCACGCAACCGAGGATCAGGCCCGGCTCCATACCCGGCGAGTAACACACCACCCGTACCGGGTCATCGCTGGGGCTGAACACGGCGATGGCCTGACCACATTCAGGCTCACGCCGACCGTCAATAAGCAGACGACGGTGACCAAGGTTGACCCAGTACTTGCAGGGTTGTGCAGCATTCATCGGTATGACTCCATGTCGTTCAATCAAACAATAGGAATGGTTCGGCGACTGCTGCACGACCGCCGTTCCTTCAGAGTGTCCCACCCCGGAAAATAATCCGTCCGGCCAGATAGACAATGGGCTCACTGTCACCGACTGTGTGGGGTAGCTGTAACTCTCCGCCCATCACCGGCTCCAGATTCGCCAGGAGCAAACGTCGCTCGTCCGGAATATTACGGTTCATGGCCTTGAGATAGGTGTTCACCCCGTCACTGACCAGCTGCCGGATATCGACAATACCACTGTTGGCAATGACACAGATGACGGGATCGCCATTGCTGTAAACGCCCACCGGGTCAACAAACAGCACATCGTTTTTCTGCAGGTAATGTTCGTAGTCGCTGGACGGTACATACAGGGTGTAGGCGTTTGAGGAGTGGTCCACCGGACAACGGTAGACCGCATCCACCATCGGCAGAGGATCGCCGGGCGTTTTTGCCAGCTGGGCGACGATATCCCAGGTGTAGAGAGGCAGTGGCGCGCCCTGGTTCACGATCTCAACACTGACGCCCTTGATCACACCCGTGCCGCGTTCCAGCCACCGGGGGTCAACCTGCAGGCTGTCTGCCAGTGCCAGCATGTAGGTGGTCGACTTGTGTCGTCCGGTTTCGATGTCGTTGATCGTTGATTGGGTGGTGCCCACCTGCCTAGCCAGCGCCGTCTGGGTCAGTCCCCGTTGTTTTCGTGCGGTGCGCAACCGCTCTCCCAGGGTGGATGTCGACATGTCCTTTTCCTCGGTTTATGTAATCACGCTAACGTATTGACAAAATATTCGCAAGGCTCGTAGATTAAAAATTATTACATTCCATTATTTTCATTATGTAACGCCATAGCGTTATTTATGAAAACAAAAAGGATTTTAAATGGATGATTTCCTTGATCGTATCACAGTGGCGATGCAATACGATGACGAAGACACGCTATCCAGACACCTGCTTTTGCTGATTGCCTGTCTTGAAACACTGAACGGCAAGTGTCTTGTCAGTCATGGCGATATTGCCAGGTTGGCAGGTGTTCACCGGATTACGGTGGTCAGAAAATTGCGTGGCCTGGTGACTCGGAACAGGCTGTATGCCATGTCTGAAGACGGCGAGGGACAGAACCGAAAAATGCGTTACAGCGTTGTCGAAATCAGGCCGGAAAACGGTAGCAGCAAACAACCGTTGTCGACGCAAGTTGTAGCGACACACTACAACCTTGATAAAGACGATGTAGCACAGGGCTACAACCTGCCCGTCAACGTTGTAGCGCAGGACTACACCCCGAATGATCAGATTGTAGCCGTGGACTACTCTATCGGCCAAGGTTGTAGCACTGGGCTACACCCTCGCGCGCGTAGAAGTAATATATATAAATATAAATATATAAATAAAAACAATATAAAAACTATAAATACTCCTTTCTCTCAAACAACACGAGAGAAAGGGGAGTGTGAGGGGAAAACAACCACGTCGCCTCCGGCTCCTCGCGCTCGCTCTGTCAGGAAACAGGAAAATTCTTCTCGTCGACAAACTCGCAAACACCCTCTGCCTGATGACTTCAGCCTCACCGAGGCCATGCGCCAGTGGTATGCGCAACACCCCGATTTCCTGTTGACCGTTGACGACGCCACCGGCCAGTGGCGTGACGCCATGCTTGCCAAGGGATTCCAGTACGTGGACTGGCAGGCGGCCTGGCGCAACGGCATGAAAAACCAGAACCGCTGGGAGCGGGAACGCCAACAACGCCAGGGAGGCTCTCATGGACGACAACGACCACTCAGCAGCAGTGAAATCTTTGCCAACCTCACCGCCGAGGCCCTTGGCAAACCAAAACCTTTCGACAGCGACGCCTGAGTTCCGGGAACGGCTGATGACCCGTTTCTTCGTGCGAATGGCGAACATTTACGGTCACCTGTGGACCAGCCGGTTCCGCAGTGAAGACCAGGCGACCGTTGCCCGTAACGAGTGGCTGCTGGCCTTCGAGCGTAACGGTTTGAGTGCAGAGTGTATCGGACGTGCGCTGGATCACTGCGAGGACCGGGTAGCCAAACCTCCCACCCTGCCTGAGTTCATCGCGCTGGCAGGTGGCGGTCATCGTATTCCGTCCCACGAGCCGTTCCGGGTACCGAAACGGGAAAACGTCACCCGAAGCCTGCGTGAACGACGGATGCGAACCGGACAGGAAGCGCTGAGCAGCGTACGGCAACTGCTCGACACCACAGACACGGAAAAACCCGCGACAGGAGAGTCACCATGCGAGGCGTCAACGAAGTCACCCTGATCGGCACAACAGGCAAGGCCGCTGAGCTGCGCTATTTCGACAACGGCGGCTGTATCGCCCTGGGCTCACTGGCCACCCATGAACACTGGACCGACAAGCAGAACGGCAAGCCCATGGAGCGTACCGAATGGCACAACCTGGTCTGGCGTGGCAAGTCGGCAGAAACCGCCGCAGCCCAAGTCGGCAAGGGACGGTCGTTGTATGTCCGGGGGAGCATTCGCAGCCGGATGGCCAAACGCCGGGATGGCTCCGAGATGCGAATCACCGAGATCCTGGTGTTTGACTGGCAGCTGCTGGACAGGGCCACAGGCCAGAAACCGGCAGCGACACAATCCACGTCAACGCCGCCACAGCCGGCAACGGCCACACAGGCAGGATCCGGTTTTGATGATGACGATATCCCGTTCCTGCCGAGGGATCACCGGCAGGTGTGCTGATCCGGACCTTGGCCTGAATTAACGCTATTGCCGTTAGCTTGATCGTAATGGCGACAAACAAACCACAATCCTGAAAGGTAACACGATGAAAACCCTGTACGACATACGCCGCAAGACTGCTACCGATCTCACCCGCCGCCATCCGGGCTGCACCAGTGCCGAGATTGCCGAGGCGGAGACCATGGATCCGGCGCTGGTTTGCCGGATGCTCAACACCGCCCTGTGCAGCGGACAGGTTCGCAGTGGACTGCCCCGTGACTGCTCGGTTCGGGAGAGCCTCGCCATCACCTGGTGGCCGGTTTTGGCGGAGATGGAGACAACCTCATGAGTATTGAGCAGGATCTGGTACGGCTGATCGGCCGGGACAAAACCCTGGCGCTGGAGCGCGCCTTCGGTGGCCGGCGGAAATATTTTGCAGGACGCCCGAAGCCGGAGTCTGACATAGTCAGGGTTATCGGTATGAACGCCGCCCTGACACTGGGACGAGCCTGGGGTGGACTACAGGCCTACATCCCGAGGACGCTGGCCTTGATCGAACGGAACCGGGCCATTCTGCAGGAAGTGCTGCAAGGCCACAGCAAGCAGACGGTGGCCGAGCGTTACGGGCTTGTACCACGCAGTGTCCGCTGGATCTGTCAGGGGCTGGACCGGCCCCGGGCAGGTCTGCTGTGCCGACGTCTCCGCATCATGACCCAGGAACCCCATGAACGATATGGCAGACCGGATGAGCCGGATGGAACAGGAACAGGCGGTCATGCACCACCGGCTTCGGGAGCTGGAAGCCACGCCGCCTCGCATCAACACACTGGAGAACACCGTGACCCATCTGCAGGTGCGAGTGGAAAGCATCAGCTCTGACATCGCCGAGATCAAGACCGAGGGGAAGGACACCCACCGGCAGGTACTCAACCTGCGCGATGACGTGAAACGGCTGTTCACCATCGGCGTGGTTGTGGTCACCCTGATCTCCGCGGCAGCCGCACTGGTGTCGCTGTATGACACCTGGCTTGCCATCAACCAGAAGACACAGGACGTCAACCATGCCGCTCGCACAAATCCGGGGCTTTCGGAACTGTAATCCGGGCAACCTTCGCCGGGGAACCAGCTGGCTGGGGCTGGCCGATGTTCAGGCCGACCCTGACTTCTGCCAGTTCATCAGCCACGAGTTCGGCATCCGCGCCATGAGCCGGACGCTTCGCACCTACTACCACCGCCATGAGCTGCGTACGGTTCGCGAGTTCATCAACCGCTGGGCACCGCCCAATGAAAACAATACCGAAGCCTATGTGGAGGCTGTCGCCGCCCGTCTTGGCCTGCCGCCGGACTTCAGTATCGACAACGGCATTGAGCTCTGCCTGCCCGGGCTGATCCGCGCCATCATCCACCACGAACTGGGTTGCCAGCCCTACAGTGAGTGGCTGATCGACGAGGGTATCCGCTGGGATCGCGACGGCATACCGGGGAACACCCTATGAGCTTTGAGTCCTTTGCCACCGGCCTGGGTAACCTGCTCACCGGCAATCTGGCCCAGACCATCTTCGACGGTATCAAGACCTACTTCCCGCCGGATATGACACCGGAGCAGCAGGCCAGACTAAGGCTTGAGCTGGAGCGTATTGAGCAGGACAAGCGACAGCAGACCGACAACGCGTTGCTGGAGGCCGAGCAGATGCTGACCGAGCGGATCAGCAAGCTGGAGGGTACCGCATCGGATCTCAAAAGCCTGCCTGTCGTGGGACGACTGATGCTGTTTGCCCGTGGCTGCCAGCGACCGGTGTGGGGGTTCTTCACCATGTACCTGGACTGGTGCTGGTTCTCCGAGTGGACGCTGTCCGAAAAACAACAGGCTGCGCTGATCGTAGTGAATGTTCTGGTGCTGGGTTTCCTGTTTGGCGAACGGGCTATCCGGAACCTGACCCCGCTGATCAGCCAGCTGTTCAGAAAGTCCTGACCGCCACGGAACACCACAGACAGGGAAAGCATCGTGAGTCACTGGAAAGACCGCATCACCGGACAGGGTAAAGAGTCCCCGGATCAACTGCTGGCTAACCCCAACAACTGGCGCAAGCATCCGAAACATCAACAGGAAGCGCTCAAGGGTGTATTGGAGGACATCGGCTGGATACAGCAGGTGATCGTCAACCAGACTACCGGCCACCTGATCGACGGGCATCTTCGGGTGGAGCTGTCCCAGCGTGAGGGGGAAACCGAGGTACCGGTAATCTATGTGGATCTCACCGAGGAAGAGGAAAAGCTGGCGCTGGCTACCATCGATCCATTGTCTGCGCTGGCGGAAACCGATCAGGCCATGCTGGATCAGCTGATTGCGGATATTGATACCGATAACGAGCAGCTCAACGAACTGCTCAACAGCCTGTCCACCCTTGAGTTGCTGGATGAGCCTACAGAAGGCCTCACCGATGATGACGATGTGCCGGACGTGCAAAACGAAACTGTTAGCCGTGAGGGGGATATCTGGCTGTTAGGCGACCACCGCCTCATGTGTGGCGACAGCACCAACCTGGAACACGTCGAGCGTCTTGTGGATAACCAGCTTGTCGATATGGTCTGGACCGATCCGCCCTACAACGTGGACTACGCAGGCAAAACCAAAGACTCACTCAAAATTGATAACGACAGCATGGGCGACAGCCAGTTCCGGCAATTCCTGCGGGATCTGTTTACCTCGGCCTTCACAGTCACCAAAGAAGGCGGTCCGATCTATGTGGCACACGCTGACACCGAGGGCGTGAACTTCCGGCTGGCATTGCAGGAGGCAGGCTTTTACCTGAAGCAGGTGCTGATCTGGGTAAAGAGCTCCAGCGTTATGGGGCGGCAGGACTACCACTGGCAGCACGAGCCCATCCTCTACGGCTGGAAACCCGGCGCCGCTCATGCCTGGTATGGCGAGCGCAACAAAAAGACCGTTATCGACGAGGAACCCAAAACCAAAGACCTCGACAAGAACGCGCTGGCCAAAGAGGTGAAAGAGCTGCGTAACCGCCTGTGCGGGACGGTTATCCGCGAGGACAAGCCCAATGCCTCCCGAGAGCATCCCACTATGAAACCGGTGGAGCTGATTGTTTCCATGGTGCGAAACAGCAGCAAACGAAGTGATAGTGTGCTGGATCTCTGTGGCGGTAGCGGCAGCACCTTGATTGCCTGTGAAAAGCTGGGACGTTACAGCCGGGTTATGGAGCTGGACCCGCACTACTGCGATGTCATTATCCGGCGTTGGCAGAAATTCACAGGTCAGGACGTAGTACTCGAGAGTAGCGGTCAAACCTTCGGGCTGTAGAGAATGGCTAACAGACTTGTCTACTGGACAAACATCAAGGAACCGTCTGTCTGTCTGTCTGTCTATAAAAGCATATTTCGCAAAACAAGGATTAAATCTGATGGAACGTGCCAGTCCTCCTATATCACCATTACATACTTCATCGTCAGCCCTGCCACCAAATGCAACCCCTCCTGATGGTGAGGAAAAACCTCTTGATCTTTCTATGAACTCACCCACTCATCAACTCAATAGGTGCGTTGCTGAAACACAACATCATTCGAGGGCTGTTTCAACAACTACCTCTACACCTATATTACAATCCGGATCAACGATTTCGACACCACAAGCACCAACACAAGTCTCTCAGCCAGAATCTGTAGCTAGCACTTCAACACAACCAACAGCCTCAAGCTCAACACAACAATCTACATCGCCAGTCCCTCAATCCGTCGCTGTAGTTGGAACCTCGGGCGTTCAATCGGGATACAGTCGGCTGGAAGATAAGCGATTCCAGTGCAACACATGTCAACAGTTGACAAAAACCAAACAGCACATGGTGTTTCATCTACGCACACACACCGGCGAGAAGCCCTTTAAGTGCCAGCACTGCCCAAAATCTTTTAGTCAAAAACCAGCAAAGGTTGCACATGAGCGTACCCACACCGGCGAGAAGCCCTTTAAGTGCCAGCACTGCCCAAAATCTTTTAGTCAAAAACCAGCAAAGGTTGCACATGAGCGTACCCACACCGGCGAGAAGCCCTATAAATGCAAGCTTTGCAACTATGCTGCTACACAGCTAAACGGCCTTAACTATCACATGAGAACCAAGCATCCATCACAACCAACGACACCCAAGGACGACCAACCACCCGCAAAAAAACCAAAGACCGAATAACCGCTGTTTAACCCACCTTTACCCGGCAAAAGGTGAACGCATAAGGGGTGAACGATGGCTATCCAGAATCCGGGACGTACCCAGCGGGCCAAAACGGCAGAGTTACGCAAAAAGGCGCTGGAGCTTCGTACCCTGGGGCTGTCCTACCGGCAGATTGCCGACCAGCTGGGCATCAGCAAGACCGCTGCCTACCGCCATGTCGTCAAGGCCATCGAAACCCTGGAAAACGACAGCCGCGAGGATGCCAAGGTGAACCGTCGTCTGGATCTTGAGCGGCTGGACTGGATTATCCGCGAGGCCATGAAGCAAAGCCTTAAAGGGGATCTGCAGGCTATGGACAGGATTATGAAGGCTATCGACCGTCGTGCACGTATTTACGGCTTCAATGCGCCGCAGAAGGTAGCGCACACCACACCGGACGGTACTGAGGTCGCACCACCTACAGGCGTGGTATTGATCCCCGAGCCGATGAGCCGTGAGGAGTGGCTGAAACAATACGGTCGGGATGACACCGACAGCCCATGATCACCTGGTCTCCCCAACCGGGACCGCAAACAGCGCTGGTCACCTGTCCGGTGGAGGATATCCTTTACGGCGGTGCCCGGGGTGGCGGCAAGACCGATGGGTTTCTGGGTAAATGGCTGCAGCGCAGCACCAAGTACGGTGGCCACAGCAAAGGTTTATTCGTTCGGCGCAGCATGCCGGAGCTGGATGAGGTGATTGCCCGCTCTCATGAGATTTATCTCCCTATTGGCGCGCTCTACCGAGCCCAGAAAAGTACCTGGATTATGCCCAACGGCGCGCTGCTTCGGCTTCGAAGCCTTGAGCGGGACGCTGACGCCGGCAAATATCAGGGCCACTCTTACACCGATGTGTACATTGACGAGGCGGGTAACTTTCCCACCCCTGACCCCATCGACAAGCTCCAGGCCACCCTGCGAAACCCCTATGGGATTCCTGCCAGCTTTAACCTCTCTGCTAACCCGGGCGGGCCGGGACATGAGTGGATCAAGAAGCGCTACATCGATGCCGCCCCTAAAGGCATGCAGCTGATCTGCGATGCCAACACCGGTGACGAGCGAATCTATATTCCCAGCCGGCTTGAGGACAACGAGCTCCTGCTCAGCAACGATCCCAAGTACATCAACCGGCTGAAAAAGTCCGGGCCACCGTGGCTGGTGCAGGCATGGCTGATGGGGGACTGGAACGCCACGCCGGAGGGCGGACTTATCAAGGCCCGCTGGTTCCAGCGCTACAGCACGCCACCGGCGGAGTTTTTACGCATTATCCAGAGCTGGGATACCGCCTATAAACCGGAGGAGATCAACGATCCCAGCGTCTGCACCACATGGGGCGAAACCCGACGGGGTTGGTACCTGCTGGATGTGTTCCGTGACAAGCTGGAGTACCCACGACTGAAACGTGCGGCTGCCAGCCTGTATCTGGCCTGGAACCCGCAGGCGGTCCTGATCGAGGACAAGGGTAGCGGTACCTCACTGATTCAGGAGCTACGTGAAGGCGTGAACGCTGGCAATAAAAAGATTCATGTGCCGGTGATCCCCTGCGACCCCAAGGGCGTGAACAAGATAGACCGGTTAGTGGAGGTCAGCAGCCTGTTTGAGGCCGGGCTGGTGCATCTACCGGAGGCGGCTCCCTGGCTGATCGACTACGAGCTGGAGCTGACCATTTTCCCGCTGGCGGGTAACGATGACCAGGTGGACTCCACCAGCCAGTTTCTGAAATGGGCGCATGAGCACCGGGCCAATTTCAGCTTTGCATCCACAGGGAACACAAGAGCCGGCGTCGAGGCCTACGGCGAAAACCCGCACAGTATTGATGAGAATAAGGGTTATGGTGTGGTAAAGGGCCGCAATGATTTCAGGGGTTATTGAGTGCTCATATTTTAACCGACACAGGGACTAGACAGGACAACACCATGGCAGGCAAGCCAAAACTGGGAGAGCTGGCAAAGGCGGATCACGGCGTCCGGCTGGCGTCAGCCTACACCGCCACCCTGATGGACAACCCCGACAGCGTGCTCCGGGAGCGCGGTCGGGATATGAAGATCTACGACGAAATCCTGCGGGACGATCAGGTCAAACCTACCTTTCAGCAACGACGCCTGGCGGTTATCCAGAGTGAGTGGACGGTGGAGCCTGCCAGCGAGTCGGCGCAAGATAAAGCGGCTGCGGAGTTCATCAAGGAGCAGCTGACCCATATCCGCTTTGACGGCATCACCGACAAAATGCTCTACGGTCTTTTTTACGGCTATGCCGTGGGCGAGTGCCTGTGGGGCTACGATGGCAGCCAAATAGTGCTGGACGATATCAAAGTCCGCGACCGCAGCCGGTTTGTGTTTGATGTGGACGGCAATCTGCGGTTGATCAAGGCCGGTGAACCCCATCCGGTGAAACTCCCTGACCAGAAGTTCTGGGTGTTCAGCACTGGCGCTAACCACAGCGACAACCCCTACGGGCTGGGACTGGGCCACTATCTGTACTGGCCCACCTTTTTCAAACGCAACGACATCAAGTTCTGGCTGATTTTTCTGGAGAAGTTCGGCCAGCCCACCGCCATGGCAAAACTGCCACCGGGACAGGCGGAAGACCCTCGCGAGCGTGAAAAGGCCCTGCAGGTGCTGGACGCCATCCAGGTAGACAGCGGCATTGTGGTTCCGGACAACATTCTGGTAGAGCTGCTGGAGGCCGCCCGCCATGGCACCGCTGACTATGAAGCGCTGGCAGAGCGCATGGACCGGGCCATCAGCAAGGTGGTGCTAAGCCAAACCATGACCACCGATGACGGCAGCTCACTCTCCCAGGCGCAGGTGCACGAGGCGGTAAAGCAGTCGGTGATCAAAAGCGATGCGGACCTGATCTGCGAGAGTTTCAACAACCAGGTGGTGCGCTGGTTAACGGAGTGGAACTTTCCCAATGCCCAACCACCGAGAGTCTGGCGCAATACCGAGCCGGAGGAAGACCTGCTCCAGCGGGCGGAGCGTGATAACAAAATCAGCTCCCTGGGATACGAGCCCACCGAGGAGTATATTGAGGAGGTTTACGGGCCGGGCTGGCGGAAAAAACCGGCGCCAATGTCCCATCCCATTGCAACGGATAACCTTGACCCTGCTTTTGCTGAGCAAGACGCCGTTCATCCAAAGCTCGCAAAGAAAAAGGCCGACCGACGTAAGGATCAACAGGCGCTGGCAGACGCAGCCGACTATTTATCCACAAAGTACCGTGACCTTTACGGCGAGCAGATCATGTCGCTGCTGAACTATGCAGAGGAGACCGGCGATCTGGAAACCTTCCGGCAAAGAGTTGAGACATTGATGGAGGAACCACCTCCGGAGTCCGCCACCACCACTGTGGAAAACGCGACATTTTATAGTCGCCTGATGGGGCTGTTACGGGGCCAGCGGTGATCCATGCCTACGCTCAACTTCTTTGAGATCACCGCGGTTTTTACCCTGAAACCCGCCCAGGCTATCCGGTTTTTTGAACGCAAAGGGCTGAAGCTGTCATTTCGCTGGGAGGATATGCTCGCAGAGGAACATGATGCCGCCTTTACCGTGGCCAAGATGATGAACCGGGATCTATTGGCCTTCATAGCCAAAAAAACACAGCAGGCCATAGACGACGGGCAGACACTGACAGAGTTCACACAGCAACTCATACCTACCCTGCAAAAGGCCGGATGGTGGGGCAAACAGGATGTTGTGGATCCGGATAGCGGACAAATCGTCAAAGCACAACTGGGCAGTGCATCAAGGCTGGCAACTATTTTCCGCACTAACCTGCAAAGCGCCTACAGCGTGGGGCACTGGCAAAGCATTCGGGCCAACGCAGCTACCGCACCCTACCTGATGTACGACGCAGTGGAAGACCACCGGGTACGCCCCGAGCACCAACAATGGGATGGCAGGGTGTATCCGGTAAACCATACCTTCTGGACAACCCACTTCCCCCCGAACGGCTGGAACTGCCGCTGCGGTGCTATCCAGCTGGACCGCAAAGAGTTGAAAGCCTACGGTCTGAAACCCTCACCAGAGCCCAGGATCAAAACCCGTCTCTGGGAAAACCCTCGCACCGGCAAGGCCCGCACAGTGCCGGAAGACCTCGATCCCGGCTGGGACCACAACCCGGGGCAGACACGCTTTGCCATCCTGCGACAACTTGAGCGTGAGAAACGGTCAGAGAGTCAGCAGCAAAAACCGTAATCTTTATGCCATAACTGCAATAGTTTCCCCTCTCCAAATGTGATTACATACGACGCTTCATTTCTAAACATTCATTCAACATCGAGCTACCGAGGCCCACGCTCCGCCGGTCGTGAAACGATCGTGCGACTCCTTCGGGCGGTAGCGTGGGTGCGATTTGTTCATCACACCGCTGGCCGGGACCGCTTATAATCAGCCCGGTTACAAAGACACGATTCCGGCAAGCCAGGCTATCGATTCAGGTTGTCCACATGCTCACAAAGCAAGGCAGAACTGAACTCTATCAAAAATGGATGAGGGAGTTCGAAAGTCAAAACACAAGAGGGAATAAGCGGCCAGTAACCCGCAGAGCCGAAAGCTCGGAGAACAGGAAAGCCACCACCGGCTTTACGGTAGACTACCAGCCACCCACCATACCGCATGCTTTTGTGGTACTTGATCTGGAAACCACCGGTTTCAGCCATCACAAGAACAAAATCATTGAAGTGGCAGCAATCAAGGTCAGAAACCTTAAGCCGGTAGACCACATGAGCCATCTGGTCCGATTACCGGATAATGAACAGGTTCCTCCCTTCATTCAGGAGCTGACAGGCATAACGGACCACATGCTGGAAACCGACGGTGTGGATATCTCCACGGCAATAACCAGCCTCAGTGCGTTTATCCAAAATGAAACCCTGATCATCCACAACGCACCGTTTGATACCCGGTTTTTGAAAGTGCATATGCCCCTGCCCAACCCTGTCATCTGCAGTCTGGCACTGGCACGACAGGTACTACCCCATATGGAATCCCACAGTTTGTCGTTTCTCAAGGGATGCCTGGGCAGTGAGGTCCGGGAAAGCCATCGGGCGTTGGCAGACTGTTATGCGGTCATTGATGTGATACGCGCCTGCAAAAAGATGTGCTGACATTTAAAACCATCAGGCTGACTGTTTTCTTGTGACTATGCCACAGAAAACCGCCTTACATTACACCCTATCCCAATCTGAACCTAACAACGGTTAACCCATGAATACGACTGAACAGCAGTTCCTTAAGGCGCTGGACGATAAGCTATGGAAAGCTGCGGACAAACTGCGCAGTAACCTTGATGCCGCCAACTACAAGCACATTGTGCTGGGTTTGATCTTTCTGAAATATGTGTCGGATGCTTTTGGAGAGCGTCAGGAAGAACTGAAAGCGCTCTTTCAGAAAAACGACGATGACAATATCTACTACCTGCCCCGGGACGATTTCGATTCCGACGAAGAGTACCAGCAGGCCATAGCCGATGAGCTGGAAATTCTCGACTACTATCAGGAGAAAAACATCTTCTGGGTGCCGAAGCATGCCCGCTGGAGCACACTGAAAGAGTCCGCCACACTGCCCATCGGTTCTGTGATCTGGCAGAACGAACAGGGGGAAGACGTTAAGCTGCGCTCCATCTCCTGGCTGATCGACAATGCCCTGGATGAAATTGAAAAAGCCAACAGCAAACTGAAAGGCATTCTGAACCGCATCAGCAACTATCAGTTGGATAACGAAAAACTGATCGGCCTGATTAACAGCTTCTCGGATACCAGCTTCCGCAACCCGGAATACCAGGGCGAAAAGCTGGAGCTGCACAGCAAGGATATCCTTGGCCACGTTTATGAATACTTCCTCGGCCAGTTCGCCCTGGCGGAAGGCAAACAGGGTGGCCAGTACTACACGCCGAAAAGCATCGTCACCCTGATTGTGGAAATGCTGCAACCCTTTCAGGGGCGGGTGTATGACCCGGCCATGGGCTCCGGTGGTTTCTTTGTCTCCAGTGAGAAGTTTATTGAGGAGCACGCCAAAGAGCGCCATTACGACGCCAGCGAGCAGAAAAAGCATATCTGCGTGTATGGTCAGGAGAGCAACCCCACCACCTGGAAGCTGGCGGCCATGAATATGGCCATTCGGGGCATCGACTTTAACTTTGGCAAAAAGAACGCCGACAGTTTTCTGGATGACCAGCATCCGGACCTGCGCGCCGATTTTGTTATGGCCAACCCGCCGTTCAATATCAAGGACTGGTGGCATGCCCGGCTGGAAGAGGATGTGCGCTGGCAATACGGCACACCACCCAAAGGCAATGCCAACTTTGGCTGGATGCAGCATATGCTCCACCATTTGAACGACAACGGTTCTATGGCGCTACTGCTGGCCAATGGTTCCATGAGTTCCAATACCAATAATGAAGGGGTGATTCGCCGTAAGCTGATTGAGGCTGATCTGGTGGAGTGCATGGTGGCACTGCCGGGGCAGCTGTTTACCAATACCCAGATTCCTGCCTGTATCTGGTTCCTCACGAAGAACAAGCAGAGTGGCAATGGCAAGGTGGATCGTCGGGGCGAGACGCTGTTTATTGATGCTCGTAATATGGGCTTTATGAAAGATCGGGTACTGCGGGATTTCACCCGGGAAGATATTGCCGAAATTGCTGATATGTTCCATGTATGGCAGCAAGGCAAGGGTTATGAGGATAAGCCCGGCTTTTGTTTTGCAGCTCCTCTTGAAGATATTCAGAAACACGACTTTGTCCTCACACCAGGGCGTTATGTGGGTGCTGCTGAGCAGGATGATGATGGTGAGCCGTTTGCTGACAAAATGATGCGATTAACTGGGCTGCTTCAAGAGCAGTTTTCAGAAAGTGATCGACTCGAAGGAGAGATTAAGAAGAACTTTGCAGGGCTCGGTTATGAACTTAAATTTTGACAATACTAAGCTAGGCGAAGTTTTAGATATTACTTCAAGTAAGCGAGTAAAAAGAGCTGACTACGTAAAAGAAGGGATACCATTCTTTAGATCAAAAGAAATAATTGATCTTCATAAAGGGAATGATATTTCTACTGAGCTATTCATCTCTGTCGATCAATTTAATCAAATACAGAGGAAATTTGGTGCGCCTGTAGAAGGAGATATTTTATTAACATCTGTAGGTACTCTGGGTGTTCCCTATAGAGTACAGAGAGGTGATAACTTTTATTTTAAAGATGGAAACCTTACTTGGTTTCGTCAGTTTAGCGATAGAGTGAATTCAAAGTATTTGTATTACTGGCTTACATCACCGATTGCAAAGAAAAAAATTGATGAGATTTCTATTGGCTCGACTCAAAAAGCACTCACTATTGTTGCATTGAAATCATTAGAAATGGCTCTGCCTTCTATAGATTACCAAAATATTGTTGTAGAAATATTGGATTCGATAAGTAATAAAATAATCAACAATAGAAAGGCAAACCAAACCCTCGAAGCCATTGCCCAAACCCTCTTCAAAAGCTGGTTTGTCGATTTCGATCCGGTAAAAGCCAAACTATCGGTATTGGCAGCAGGCGGCAGTGCCGAAGAAGCCGAACGGGCAGCCATGTGCGCCATCTCCGCCCGAGACGAGGTAAGCCTGAACACCCTGCAAACCGAACAGCCCGAAGCCTACGCCGAGCTTGCCCGAACTGCGGCACTGTTTCCTTCTGCTATGCAATCGTCAGCATTTGGTGAAATTCCACATAACTGGGAATTCAAAAAGCTTAAGGATATTTGCCGAGTGCTTAATGGCAGGGCTTATAAAAACACTGAATTTAAAGATCATGGCACACCTATTGTTAGAATCCAGAATTTATCAAATGGTGGCAAAACAGTTTATTCAGATTTAGACCTGCCAAAAGATAAGCTTATCGATAAAGAAGACTTTATTTATGCTTGGTCGGCCACCTTCGGCCCACATATCTGGAGAGGACCCAAAAGCATTTATCACTACCACATCTGGAAAATGGATGTGAACGAAGATATTGTCAGCCGCTATTTTCTATACCTGAGCATGTTCAGAAAAACCGAGCAAATGAAGAATGGTGCTACAGGCTCAATATTTACACATCTCACCAAATCGATCATGGAAGATCAGGATATCTTGATCGCTACACCCGAACTTAACATGGCTTTTAAAGCCACAATGAAAACCTACTTTCATAAAATTACAGAACTGAGAAAAGAAGTGTCACTGTTGGAATCACTGAGAGATTGCTTACTTCCCAAACTTCTTTCCGGAGAGCTGACCTAAACCATTGAAATTTCGACCAATGAAAGCGAAACACGAAGTGGCATTCTAAAAAATCGAACGCTCATTGAATCTATCGAATAACAATCGCAGCCAATTTTTATCAGCAGAGCTTAACTATTTTTTTTAAAGAGGAAAAAAATGAGAGACGAAATCCTTAAGAGTTATGTATCTACATTCATTGAACAAAATGATTTGTCAGAAATGGATTATGATAAAGCTTTTGAAAGATTTGTTAATCTAAATATTGTATCAAAGCTTTATCCAAGAGAAATTGATTTTGAGGATTTATCTACAGGCGGCACCAAGGATCTTGCTATTGATGGTGCAGCTATTATTGTCAATGGAAACATAGTTAAGGCACCTGAAGAAATTGATTACTTCCTACAAAAGAATGGTACGCTTGATGTTTCCTTTGCATTAATTCAATCAAAAACATCATCAAAGTTTGCGGGTGATAAGATAGGCAGTTTTATCTTTGGCATCAAAAGCCTCTTTGATAAAGAAGCTTCGGTGGAAGAGAATGAAAAAATAAAACAAATCAGAGAAATAAAGGATAAAATATACCAGCATTCAATTGATTTTGAGGAAGCACCAGAGCTAAATCTTTTTTTTGTAACTACAGGAGAATGGAAAGATCCTGAACAAATAGAAGGTAGAGTACGGAGAGAGCTGAAAGATCTTGATGATAAACACTTGTTCTCCAATAAAGCCAGTATAGAGTTTTACGATGCTGAGAGGTTAAAAAACACGTATAGAGAGATCAGTAGAAAATCTGTAAAGGAAATACATTTCAATAATCATGTTGCACTGCCTGACATTCCAGGTGATCTAAATATAAGGCAATCATTTATAGGAAGTGTTTCCGCCAAATCGTACTTAGAACTTATTTCTGATAGTGATGGAAAACTATCAAAAGAACTTTTTTATGATAACGTAAGGGATTATCAAGGCACAAATAAAGTAAATAAGGAAATTCAAGAAACACTAAAATCTTTAAAAAGCCAATGCCTTCTCCCACTTCTAAACAACGGGATTACAATTATTGCCAAAAAAGTAGATAAAATTGGATCAAAGCTTAAGCTAACAGACTATCAAGTTGTTAATGGTTGTCAATCAAGTCACGTATTATTTGAAAACAAAAAATTGGTATCTGAAGATACACATATCATTCTGAAGATAATTGATACTACTGATCAAGAAGTAATTAATAGAATTATCAGAGCCACCAATAGGCAGACTGAAGTAACAGATGAAGCATTTGAGTCATTAAAACCCTTCCACAAAGACTTGCAAGAGTTCTATAAAGCTAAAAGTAAACTGCTACCTTTTCCGATCTTCTACGAACGAAGGTCAAAGGAGTTTCTTGGAAACCCAAGTATAAAGCCTTCACAAATTATCACTCTTGCGGCTCAAATAAAATCATATGTATCAATAATATTAGCGCAACCTCAAAGTACACACCGATATTTTGGAGAGTTGCTAGAAAGCAATAAAGAAAAGTTATTTAATATAGGTGGAAACCTAGATAATTATTATATTTCATCCCTCCTTGTCAATAGATTGGAAAGTGCATTCAATAGAAATAAAATCTACAAGAGTTATAGAAAGTTTCGTTACCATATTGCCTATTTAACTTATCTTCAGATAAAGAAACAATCAAAGAATAACCATGAAATACTTGTAACTGTAAGTAAAATAGATGATTTAATTCCATTGTTTATAAAATCATGTAAAATAATTGCTGCGTCCTCAAAAGAATCATCACTAAGCGATAAGGATAAAGTCCGTAGTAGAGATTTCACTAACCAACTAAGGGAGGCTATTCAGTAAGCGTACCCCTCTGGTTGTGGCTGATCATGCCACAACCCCGCTTATTCATTCTTTTAATGCAGTCAAGGATATGATTACTGAAGATCAACTTGAACAACTCTGTTTGGAGTGGTTACGCACGGCTGGCTGGGAAGTCCTCCACGGCCCCGATATTGCTCCTGATGGCTCAAACCCCATGCGCAGCAATTATCAGGACGCATTGCTGAAACCAGACCTGGAAAAAGCCTTTACCCAATTAAACCCTCATCTCCCTTCAGGTTGCTTTGAGCAGGTTTGGGCAACGCTGACCAAGCCCGAGAGCCTGGACCTGATCACCAATAACCGCCACTTTCACAAGCTGCTGCTGGAGGGTGTGCCGGTTGATTACAAAGGCGAAGATGAGCAGTGGGTAAACGACCATGCCTTTCTGGTGGATTTTGAATCGGTCGCCAATAACCGCTTTGTGGCGGTAAACCAGTTCACACTGACCGGCACCAAGAACCCTCGCCGCCCGGATATTGTCTGCTTTATTAATGGCATCCCCTTTGCGGTGCTGGAGCTGAAAAGCCCCGGTGATGAGAATGTTGATATCTGGGATGCCTTTAATCAGCTGCAAACCTATAAGGATGAAATCAGCGACCTGTTTATTTTTAATGAGGCGCTGGTGATCAGTGATGGTTATACCGCCCGGGTGGGTTCCCTGACCGCTGACCAGGAACGGTTTATGCCCTGGCGCACCATCCGGAACGAAGAAGACCGGCCGGTGCTGGAGTGGCAGCTGGAAACGCTGGTGCGGGGCTTTTTCGACCGGTCGCTGTTTTTGGATTACATTCGCTACTTTGTGCTGTTTGAAAGTGATGGCGAACGCACCATCAAGAAGATTGCCGGTTATCACCAGTTCCATGCGGTGCGGGAAGCGGTTCGGGCAACGGTGCTGGCAGCACAGGAACAGCTGGGGGAAGCGGCCTCGGAGACGTGTCGGGGTGGTCGTATATTGCCCGGCAGTAAAAAGGCGGGTGTGGTCTGGCATACCCAGGGTTCGGGCAAGAGTATCTCCATGTGCTGCTATGCCGGTATGTTGCTGCAACAACCAGCCATGAATAACCCGACACTGGTGGTGGTGACGGATCGGAATGATCTGGATGGTCAGCTGTTTACTACCTTCAGCGGTGCCCAGGAACTGTTAAAGCAGACACCGGTGCAGGCCAATGATCGGGAGGCGTTGCGTCAGTTACTGGCGGAAAGGGAATCCGGCGGCATTATCTTTACCACGGTGCAGAAGTTTGCCCTGCAGGACGGTGAGAGCCACCATCCGCTGTTGAATGGTCGCCATAATATTGTGGTGATTTCCGATGAGGCGCACCGCAGCCAGTATGGGTTGAAGGCAGTATTAACCAAAGAAGGCCAGTACAAGTTTGGCTATGCCAAGCATATGCGGGACGCTTTAAAGAATGCGTCGTTTATTGGCTTTACTGGTACGCCCATCTCCCAGGAGGACAAGGATACCCGCTCGGTGTTTGGGGAGTATGTCTCCATTTATGATATTCAGGATGCCGTTGAGGATGGTGCGACGGTGCCCATCTATTATGAATCCCGCCTGGCCAAACTGGATTTGAACCACGCTGAAATCCAGCAGCTTTCTGAGCAGGTGGATGAGGTGGTGGAAGATGAGGAAGATATCAGCCTCCGGGAAAAAACCAAGGGCGAGTGGAGCCGGTTAGAGAAGCTGGTGGGTGCTACGCCCCGGCTGAAACAGGTGGCGGCTGATCTGGTGGCGCACTTTGAATCCCGCAATGAGAGCATGGATGGCAAGGCGATGATCGTCGGCATGAGCCGGGATATCTGTGCCCATCTTTATAACGAGATTGTTGAGTTGCGCCCGGAATGGCACGACCCTGATCCGGAAAAAGGCGTGATCAAGATTGTGATGACCGGTTCCGCATCCGATAAGCCCCTGTTGCAGCCCCATATCTACAGCAAGAAGACCAAGAAACGGCTGGAGAAACGCTTTAAGGATGTGAACGATCCGATGAAGCTGGTGATTGTGCGGGATATGTGGCTGACCGGTTTTGATGCGCCCTGCTGCCACACCATGTATGTGGACAAGCCCATGAAGGGCCACAACCTGATGCAGGCCATTGCCCGGGTGAACCGGGTGTTTAAAAACAAGCCCGGTGGGCTGGTGGTGGATTACATCGGCATTGCCAATGAACTGAAGGTGGCGCTGAAAGATTACACCGATGCCCGTGGCAAGGGTGAGCCGACCTTACGATCCGAAGAAGCCTATGCCGTTCTGGCCGAAAAAATGGATGCGCTGCGTGGGCTATTCGCTAAAACGCCCCAGGGTGAAGGGCTGGATATCAGCGGTTTTGAAACCCGAGCCAGAGAGTTGCTGGTGCCTGCGGCCAACTATGTGCTGGGTTTGAAAGATGGCAAGAAGCGGCTGATGGATTTGGTGCTGGCGGCTAACAAGGCATACTCCCTGTGCAGCACTCTGGATGAAGCAAAAGAGCTGCGACTTGAGCTGGCGTTTTTCTCGGCAGTGAAGGCGGCCATTAATAAATTCACCACGGTGGATAAAAAACGCAGCCGGGAGGAGCAGCAGTCTGCCCTGAAGCAGATTCTGGATAATGCCATTGTGGCGGAAGGCGTGGCGGATGTGTTTGCCCTGTGTGGGCTGGAGAAACCTAATATCGGTCTGTTGTCCGATGAGTTTCTGGATGATGTGCGGCGAATGCCTCACAGGAATCTGGCCGTGGAGCTGCTGGAAAAGCTGCTGAAAGACGATATCCGCGCCAAGACTCGTAATAACGTGGTGCAGGAGAAGAAGTTCTCCGAACGGTTGCAGGCCACGCTACGAAAATACAATAACCGCGCCATTGAAACAGCGCAGGTGATTGAAGAACTGATCCAGATGGCCAAAGACTTCCAGGCGGAAATGAGCCGGGAAGCGGAGCTTGGCCTGAACCCGGATGAAGTAGCCTTTTATGATGCGCTGGCCAATAACGAGAGCGCCGTTCTAGAACTGGGTGATGAGATTCTCAAAAAGATTGCCGTTGAGATTACCGATAAGTTACGTAAATCCACCACTATTGACTGGCAGGTTCGGGACAGTGTGCGAGCTCGGTTGAAGATTCTGGTTCGGCGGACGTTGCAGAAGTACAAGTATCCACCGGATGGGGCGGCGGCTGCGGTTGAGTTGGTTTTGAAGCAGGCGGAGTCTTTGGCTTGTGAGTGGAGTGGGTAAATAACAAGTTGATACCGATGCAGGGCGTAACAAGTGCAGTATAAGGAGTAAACACCATGACCCCATGGGCAGAACAGGCGATAACCTTTGGCAAGGCGGTGATTCTTCAGTTTCACCGGCGCAACGAAGAGGAATCGGAGGATGACTCCGTCTATATTGCCTGCCTGAAAACGGTGATTCAGGGGATGGTCTCCACAGCGCCGGACCCGCTGAGCCGCCGCCAGGCACAACAGGCGCTTTACGACTATGCCCGCGAACTCTACGTTCAGATGTGGTTTGATATCGATGATGATGGTGACCAGCCGGATCTGGAAGAGGCCCTGGACACCTTTGAGTCACTCTATGACATCGGACGCTGGCCGGACTAACCACCGCCCCCTTTTTGACAGATTCTACTGAGCCGGAGAAGGAACCCATGAAAATCCATTTCACCAAAAAAGAGTACCGGCTACTGCTGGATATGATCTCAATAGCCGGCTGGGTGCTGGATGCGCACTCTGTCGGGAAGGAGGAATTTGAAGCAACGGCGCATTACAAGGTGCTTCGACAGAAGATCATGTCTTATGCAAGGGAGATGGGCTGTGAGGACCGCATTGTCTTTAACGAGGAACGTCAGCAATATTATGAGACCCTAGATTCCGAGATGGACGGGGAATACATGAAGTTCGTCAACGCTTTTGAAGAAGACAGTTTCTGGGAAGAACTGATTGAACGGATGGCTGATCGGGATTTTGTTCAGCAGACCCCGGAAGCAGTTGCCAAAACTATGAGTAATGATGACGTCTATTTGAAAATAAATGAACTCAGAGAGCTCTATCACGACGAGTTTTCCGAGCACGGAATTGAAAACCTGATACTGGTGAACAAGCCTGCTGGCGAACTTCATTAACCCGTTCTGCACGTGAAGCAGACGATCAGCGCGTTCTCTGGCAGGTTTTTGATGAACCGCCCCTTTAGCCTCTGCGATTAAAAGGTAATGATCCTGTGACGATTGATGAAATACTGTCCGAACTGTCCGGATACGACGGCTATTTCCCAAAGGCAGCGATAGAGGCTGCTATTGAACAAAAGGAGGCCATCACCCCACATCTTCTGGCCTACCTTCAGGAACTGGTCGACATGGGGGAAGCGATTGACAGAGATTTTAATGATCGCATGACCTTGCCAGCGCTGTTTTTGCTGGCCCAGTTCCGTGAGGCAAACGCTTACCCGTTAATCGTCAGGCTGGTGTCTGACTGGGAGGGGTGCGCTGAATATCACCTTGGCGATGCGATAACAGAAGGGCTGGGTCGTATTCTGGCCTCGGTCTGCCACGGAGATACCGGCCCCATCAAAAAGCTGGTGGAAGACAACCAGGTAGATGAGTATGTTCGCAGTTCGGCACTTCATAGTCTGATGACACTGTACAGCGAGCAGGTGCTCAGCCGCGATGATATCCTGGCTTATTACAAAAACCTGTTTCGACAGCACCCGGTTCGTGAACCAACCCAGATATGGAATACCCTTGTGCTGTGCTCTGCATCACTTCGATTGACCGAGTTACTGCCGGACATCCGACAGGCCTATCAAGACGGACTGGCCAGCCCCGGCTTTGCTGCTTTGAGTGACATTGAGGAGATGATTCAGTCAGAATATGACGATCTGGCTGATATCGGCTATGACAAGTACTACATCACAGATACCGTCGCCGAGCTTCAGCACTGGGCGGCATTTATGCCCAGGGTTCCGGTCTCGCACACACCGGTACAGCGATATCAACATGCTGAAGGCGTTTATTCCTATGATGGCCACACAGCCGTGAGAACGGATGCCAAGACCGGTCGTAACGAGCCGTGTCCCTGCGGCAGCGGTAAGAAATTCAAGAAATGTTGTGGACGTTAATAGCGATAGCGGATGTTACTGGCTGAGAGTTGCCGACCTTATTGTTGTTTCTTCCTGATCATACCCGTTGGCAGGACTCCAGTGGGTCTTGAGGTGCCAAGGTAATACAGAAGAATGTCATTTGATGATCATCGGAAAGTCGGATTACACAGCGTGTCACTGTCTTCAACCTGTTAAGGTTCAACCATGAGTAATCAAACATCACCAGCAAAGCCTTCACTGGATTTTGGCCAGATACTGGAAGCTTTGGAACATGCCAGCGCCTTTGACCTGTATCGTCTGGAAAACATCATTCGCAACGAACTGAGTTCACCTGCACGGATGATGCGTGTCAAACGGTCGTTAACCATTGGTCAGCAGCTTAGTTATTTTGATTGCACCAGTAACAGTGTACGTCCCTGCGAGGTGCTGAAGCTGAAGCAGAAAAAAGCAACGATTCGCGATTTGTCAGATGGTAAAACCTGGAATGTTGACTTCTGTATGCTCAACCTTGATGGTGCGGACAGCAAGATTCATCATGAGGTTGACCGGGGGCTTAGCAGGCACACCCTGTCTACCGGTGATGTTGTTGGCTTCAGGGATAAACGGGGCATTGAACATCATGGCAAGGTGGTGCGTCTGAATGACAAGACGGTCACACTTCAATGCCGTCATCCTCGGGATGAACAGTGGCGGGTTGCCTATTCCATGCTCTACCGTGTGCTGGAAGGTGAAGCAGGATCGGATGCCGGTGATCTAATGCTCAGCGGTGACGCATCACCATCTGCGACCAATGCCTCAATGAAAACCATCGAGGGAACCGTCGTAGAGTAAAAGCCTTCGTATAATAAAGACCGCTTGCGCCATGATGGCTTGTCTATTAATTTTCTCTGAACAGCGAACACTGCCATGACTGATGATATCGAAGTAATCAAATCCAGCCTTTCCCAGGCCGTTGAGCGTGATGGCTCCTCCGTTAAGGTTATTATTCTGGCGGACGGTCACGGTAAATGGATTCTGGAAGTAGAGGATGAATATGGAAACTCAACCGTATGGGACGACACTTTCAACACCGAGCAGGAGGCGCTTCAGGAGTTCTTCAAAACACTCGATGAAGAAGGTATCGGTGCATTAATCTGTAAGCCGGAAGATCGAAAATTCGTTCATTAACCCCACAGGGTTTCGGCCTCTAACCGGCTGCCTGTCGTGTACCACTAACAGGCAGTCTGCCGTTTCTGCTGGCTCGCATAATGTAGAGTTTCACGTGCGCTACCTGATGATTTTTATCCGTTTATTGTTCCTGCCGGTATGGCTGTTGGCCAAACTGATATATCCCGATTGCCGTAAATCCGAACCGCTAATCACATATGCATGGTTTACATCCAAAAAAGACTATGACGCTGTGGTTCACCCTGACGCCAACAAGGCAGGTGACGTACTGAGTTATGATGAGTGGAAAATGCAGACACTTGATGACATTGCTTTGTACCATCGAACAGGGCTTAACTACATCAAGGTAAGAATCAGGCCTAACACCTACCACCAATGGCGTAAAATGGCGGGCCTGCCAAACACAGTCAACACCCGTGAACTGTATATCAGCAATGTGTGTGATCAGGTTATGGAAGACGGTATTGAGCCAACAAAACTTCCCGCCTTAACCCTAATCATGGAGAAACCTGAAACTTGACCCTGATAACCATCAAATACAAGGTCGGTATGATCCATAATAGCCATGAACTGGAGCGGCTGGTCACTCATCATATTTGTCCCGATTCACTGTCCGACGATCTGGCGGACTTACTATCCCAGCCATCCACTCTGGCCCTTAAAGGCACCTACGGCATGCGGGAAGGGGCAATCCCAACAGAATATGACCATGTGGTTATCGAGTCAGACACCGGAAACACTGAATTTGAGGTCTACAACAAGGGAATGTCGATGATCATTGAAACATCGGAGCCGCTCATTCAGGCATTCACAATATGCCTGGGACTACAGAAAATGCTGTAATGTTTCCGGCTGGCGACCGTGCAGAGAGTGGGGATTGATCTCATGAGTTTTCAACAGGAACCAACAGGGTACGAAAAGACAATACTCTCCGATCTACAGGGGGCATGGATTAATCTTCGCAATGCCGTTGTACAGCATTGCCGCCCGCCCGATCTGGGACGGCTTCTTTTTCATATTGACGAAGGGATGAGCTGGGAGTCCGTTCGTGATTTTGACAAAATGAAGCAGACGCTGTTGCTGGTTGAGAACATCGCCCATCAAACAGATGTTCATGAGGATGTGACCTTCTGGCTGAAAGACGTGAGGGTGTGCTTTGAAGATGCCTGCAATGAACTATCAGCATGAGGATGTTTGTGTCTGGTTACCCCGGTAACGGATGGGGCATCCTTGCCCCGGGGATTCCTCCCTGAAACCATTCCCACTCCATGGCCTCAGCCACCGGTTGCGAGGGCAGTATTGTTATTCGCCCCTCGGCTGTCATCCCTGACCAGGCTTATCCAGAAGCCGTCCGCTTTCCCACATCCTTGCCCTTTTTATATCAGGCTTTGTACCAAAATTGGTGATCCCGCGCCAGGCAAGGGCTCAAGCCAATTCCTCCTGTTTGCTGTTACCGTCGCGCCGGGTATTTCGGCCTGAGTCTGAACGACAGTGCGATACTTCCTGAAACGTCGGGTAACGCCCGCCATTCTGTTCTTTGCCCTTCCTTTCGTTGACTTCCTCCCCTGTCCATGAATTTGACTATCCATCCCGATAGTGCCGCTATCAGAAGCCTTAATGCCCCTTGCCTGTCGCCCCACACTGTCTAATGTGTGATGACCTGCGGGAATAGCGTACCCACTGCCCCGCAGCCCACGTATTCCCGGCTTTCTGGCCACACACGGAGGAGTTCCCTATGGCAAAAACAACACAGACCAAATTGGCGGATGCTTTCAAGAATCTGGTATCCAAAACGGCAGAAATGCGAGTGAACAATCATCGGGTCGTCAATGGTAGTGTCGAGTGTATTGGCGGTTGGAAGCTGACGCTCACGCTGGACAACGGCAACACGCTGACCATTGACGATAAGGCTTTAGGCCGGATGACTTTTGAAAAAGGCGATTTCCTGCTCAGCGAAAAAGACAAGGATAAGAATGAACAGCACTACCAGATCGCGTTCTACACCATGAAAAAAGAGATCCCTCGTCACTTATAAGATGCGGCAAAAATTCGTATCAACAACCAGGTGTCAGGTGCAGAAACTGGGTGTATCAAAGTGGCCACGGAGGGCTCACCATGCAGTACCCGGATGATGACACATACGAGCGGATAATACGCGAAACAGACAGGTTTACCGGAGAGCTGGAAAGGCTGGCCCGGGAGGCGCATCCACTACTTGCAGTTTTTCTGGAGAAGGAGTGCGAGTCATTCTGGGACTTTGTGGAACAACAGGTCAGACAGGACGTTTTGAATAAACGACGACATTAACACCCAAAGTTAGGAACAGAGACATCATGGATCCCATTTTGCGGCAGAAACTCCAGCAGCAGGACGATTGCATCAACGCCGTCGAGATGATTGTGCTGAACATTGACCGTTATCTGCTCAAGCTGGAAAAACAGTCAGAGCCCGACTACGAACAGGCCATGAAGATGATCCAGCATGAAATCCGGATCATCAAAGGCTTGCTGGGGAACCGCTAATACCACAGGTCAGGCCGCATTGGCCCAGTGCTGTATTTCCTCGGCCAGACCACCCACTTCCACATGGCTACCCAGGTAGATGCCTTGCTGGCTCATGTACCAGTCAAACTTGTCGAGCTTGTCTTCAATCTGGTCAGCCTGCTCACGGGGGAGATGCTTGAGCTCATCGCCGGGTTTGAGAATAAACACCGACGGGTTGTCACCGCCCCGTATCCGCTGCGCCGTCTCCACATCCCGCGCCGCCTTGAGCAGGTTCAGCTCCACGGTGGTTGAACTGGCGTATACCGCCGAGGCCAGCCCGCCGATGCAATTGGATTCGGTGCGAAACGGTACATAGAGGGAATGACGACCGGTATCATCATCAATGGCAATGGTCGGTGTTGGCGGCACAAAGCGATCGAACTCCAGACCGGCGCGCTGCTTTAGCTCATCCACCAGGCTGGTGTAAAGCGTTGCGTTCGAAATGCTGTTGAACACGCGCTCCCGCTTCTTCCGCACCCTGGCAGCCAGGGTGACCGTGTCATCATAAAGCCCGCTGAGAATTTCGGTGACCGCCTCTCCCTGGGCAAAGCCTTTTCGCTCAATCATCACCTGGGGAAACAGTGAGTCGGTCTGGTTACAGCCCACCATCTCGTTAATCACATCACTGATGAGCTGCACATGGTAGATGGCTCCCTCACCATAAAGACACTTCAGCCGCTCGAAATAATCCAGCATCTTGCAATACAAACGCCCTTCGGTCTGGAACGCCACACCGATGTTAAGACGCTCACCGGTCGCCAGGTCCGGCAGCCAGCTGATACAGAACCACTCCCCGGTGACCGATGCACTGGAAGGGTTCGCCTGCAGTAGTTGCGACAGCGTTTCCATCTCTAGAGCCTCAGAAGTCCTGTTGTTGCTGTTATTCGGTCCGGACCATTGGCCGCCCGTTTTGTCAGGAAGTTCTCCAGCGCCTGACGGTTATGTTCCGTCATCTCCCTGAAAATACGCCACCAATATTGCAGTTCTGTGACAACCTTAGTATACGCCTCTGAATGCTGTTGTGACGCATCGACCATGCCGCTGGCCAGCTGTAATGGATTCCCGGCACTGAACACCTCATCCAGCAACTTGCTTTCATACCGTCCGTTGGGATCCAGGTCTTCGGCGGTCCAGTCATGTTTGACCGGACAACCGCCATGGTCAATCACACCGAAATCCTTGTCGCTGCGCACCACCACATTGCCGGTATTACGATCCTGATTGGCCAGCCAGTCATCAAAGGCCAGTAATGCCGGCAGATGGCTCCACTTGGCCAGCTGGTGCAATATACGACGGTAAGATTGCATATTGCGGCCCAGGTAGGTTTTGAGGGTTTTGCCACCGTATTCTTCCGTGGCCCACCCCAGCAGCATCATGTCATCGGGCACTTCAAATTGAGGGTACAACTGGCCAAACACTGCCGAGGGTACATGCACGACGGCGGCCCGTGGCGGCTGGGGAATACCACAAGCCAGCGCCAGCAGATAACCGGTAATTTCATTCACCAGGCCAAGGGGCGCGTAGTCGCGGGGATAGATTTTTACAAAGTAACGCCCCACCTGGTTATCCTGCCAGCGCAGCCGGGCAATGTGGGTCAGTGCGCTCAGTCCTTCCGGCACCTGGTTATACGCATTGAGGTAGTGACGCGAGTAAAGCAACGGGATGATCTCAGAGGCCATACACACTCCTGTGGACCGTGGACTATCTCCAGCATAGATATTGTTATAAGACAGTGCCTGTCTGTTTTTCGAGGCTCATTATAAGACCATCGTTCTATATGTCATGGAGAAAATACTTTCTTTACCTGTTGATAACCCCCTGCCTGACTTTTACTGGCTATATTTTGACCAACATTGACGAGCCTTTCTGCGTCAATGGATGGCGTCGGTAACTCGCAACTCATCCTGCCATTAATCACACGCTTATACACAGATACTGTGGGTTATTTGACTGAATCCATAAACAATCACCCTCCCCTGTGGATAAGCTGGTTATAACCTGTTCTTCCCTTGTGCGTGGGCTGTGATTGTCTGACGACCGGCAATATTCCGTATTATTCTCCTGCCGGATTATGGCTTGAATGCGGGTAAGTCCACCCGACAAACGCTGCCATGCAAGCCATCCACATCTTTCGGCCCGGCACCCATACGGATGCCGCTGGTCAAACCACCGACTTCAGCGAGGCGCAAGTGCGCGCCTGTGCCGATGCCTACGATCCCTCCCTGCACGAAGCTCCCATTGTTGTTGGACACCCCTCGGATAATGCCCCGGCCTATGGCTGGATCGGGCAACTTGCGTTCAGCGATAACGGTCTGCAGGCCGAACCGCAACAGGTGGACACCGACTTTGAAACGCTGGTGAAAGAAGGCCGCTACAAAAA
>NZ_BAABFL010000024.1:0-19346 GCF_039540975.1 Kistimonas scapharcae | reverse complement strand
TCCACCGCTTCATAGGTAAACGTAACCTGACGGGTTTCTCCCGCGGCCAGGTCCTGGAAATCACTGCCCGGGCTGAAGCTGAAAGTACCGTCGTTGTTGTTGGTTACTGAGCCTTCATCCGGCTGGGTCAAAATATTGAAGGTGTGGGTATCACTCTGGTTCTCATCGGTAACCCGGAAATTCCCGGATATCGCAGAACCATCTTCAACCGGCGTATCCAACCCCACGGCTTCAGCTACAGGCTGACTGTTACTCCCCGTGATAGTGATAACGGCTGTCCCCGTAGCGGGTAACCCACCATCATCACTCATATTGTACGTCACCGTTACAGTGGCCGTTTCACCGGCTGATAGATAATCGAAGTCACTGCCTGTCACATACTTCAGCTGATTATTTTCGATCGATACCGTGCCACCATTTAAGACGCGACTACCGTCAGAATCGCTGATCGACGTAATATAGACGCTGTCCAAAGAAAAATTAGCTGTACTGTCATCACTGTCTACATCGGTATCATTTGCCAATACATCTATTGTTAGCGTGTAATTGATAGCGACAGTACCGCTATCAGCTACAGCAACAGGCGCATCATTGGTGCCTGTCACGGTGATGGTGACCGTAGCGGGTTCACTGGTGTTATTAGCAGTGCCTGAGTCGTCTACCGCTTCGTAAGTAAACGTAACCTGACGGGTTTCTCCTGCGGCCAGGTCCTGGAAGTCACTGCCCGGATTAAAGCTGAAGGTACCGTCGTTGTTGTTAGTAACAGTACCTTCGCTGGGCTGGGTCAGGATATTGAAGGTNCCCGTGATCGTAATCGTGACCGTGGCCGGCTCACTGGTGTCGTTAGCCGTACCGGAATCGTCCACCGCTTCGTAGGTAAACGTAACCTGACGGGTTTCTCCCGCAGCCAGGTCCTGGAAGTCGCTGCCCGGGTTGAAGCTGAACGTGCCGTCACCGTTATTGATGACCGATCCTTCGTCCGGCTGGGTCAGGATGTTGAAGGTGTGGGTATCGGTGGTATCCGCATCCGTGGCTCCGAAGTTGCCCGTGACCGCTGCGCCATCTTCCGTGGCACTGATACTCTCAACCTCAGCGGTGGGTTTGTCGTTGGTACCCGTGATGGTAATCGTGACCGTGGCCGGCTCACTGGTGTCGGTTGCCGTTCCGGAATCATCCACCGCTTCGTAGGTAAACGTAACCTGACGGGTTTCTCCCGCGGCCAGGTCCTGGAAGTCACTGCCCGGGCTGAAGCTGAACGTGCCATCACCGTTATTAGTGACTGAGCCTTCACTTGGCTGGGTCAGGATATTGAAGGTGTGGGTATCGGTTGTGTCCGCATCCGCGGCGCCGAAGTTGCCCGTGACCGCTGCGCCATCTTCCGTGGCACTGATACTCTCAACCTCAGCGGTGGGTTTATCGTTAGTACCCGTGATCGTAATGGTGACAGTTGCCGGCTCACTGGTATCGTTGGCCGTACCGGAATCGTCCACCGCTTCGTAGGTAAACGTAACCTGACGGGTTTCTCCTGCGGCCAGATCCTGGAAGTCACTGCCCGGATTAAAGCTGAAGGTACCGTCGTTGTTGTTAGTAACAGTACCTTCGCTGGGCTGGGTCAGGATATTGAAGGTGTGGGTGTCAGTGGTATCCGCGTCCGTAGCACCGAAGTTGCCCGTGACCGCTGCACCATCTTCCGTAGCACTGATGCTCTTAACTTCAGATGTTGGTTTGTCGTTGGTACCCGTGATCGTAATCGTGACCGTGGCCGGCTCACTGGTGTCGTTGGCCGTTCCGGAATCATCCACTGCTTCATAGGTAAACGTAACCTGACGGGTTTCTCCCGCTGCCAGATCCTGGAAGTCGCTGCCCGGATTGAAGCTGAACGTGCCGTCACCGTTATTGATGACCGATCCTTCGTCCGGCTGGGTCAGGATATTGAAGGTGTGGATATCGGTGGTATCCGCATCCGAGGCACCAAAGCTGCCCGTGACCGCTGCACCATCTTCCGTGGCACTGATACTCTTAACTTCAGCCGTCGGTTTGTCGTTAGTCCCTGTAACCGTAATCGTTGCAGTTGATTCAGAGCTGGCGCCTTCATCATCCTCAACGACATAACGAACTGTTATGGTTGCTGTTTCCCCGAGGGCTAACGCGTTGAAATCATTACCCGGATCAAATTGGAGCTGGTTATTGATGACAGTAGCCGTACCCTGTCCCGTAACCGGATCACCCGAATCATTGATAATCTCAGCATTTCGGAGCTGCAGATTCTCTGCATTATCGCTATGGTCCGGATCCCTATCGTTGGCAACAACGTCAATGGTAAGCACATCATGCTCAGTACCTACTGAGTCTGTATTGGTGCCTTCATACAACTGGAACTCATCCAGCCCCGTATAGCTGTCACCATTGTTATCAGTAATATCAATCTTGAAGAAACGGAATTCTGCCGGTGCAGACAGCGTGAACTGCTTCGTTTCCCTGGGCGACCAGTCTGTCACCGCAGAACGGCTGTCAATCACAGTGAACGTGACACCGTCATTACTGCCTAGAAGTTGCCATTCTGATGGTTCCCTGCCTATCGTCTGTGCAATCCCTTTCATTGAGTACTGCAAAATACTCGTTGTTTCAGGTAACTCAACCTGCAACCAGCCCGAACTGCCTTGCGTTGCCCAGGAGTTAACGTTGTTTGTCTCAGACGCATTAACCTGATCAAACGCCTGATATGCGGCAAAGTTGTCACTCAGTTGACCACTGGCGGTAATGGTGTATCCCTGCTCGTTGCCAGACTGGAGAACAGGAATGAAACCATCCTCACTAAGCGGACTATCGGCCCTGGCAACAGGCGCATCATTGGTACCGGTAACGGTAATCGTAACGGTTGACTCCGAGAGAGCGCCTTCATCATCAGCCATGACATAGCGAACGGTCACCGTTGCCGTTTCGCCCGTTGCCAAGACATCAAAATCACTCCCGGGGTCAAACCGCAACTCATTATTGACGACACTGACACTGCCTTGTCCGGCTAATGTATTGCCCTCCCCATCAACAACACGCGCACTGTTGAGTGAGAAATTAGCCGGTGTATCGGAATGATCGATATCCGTATCATTCGCCAGAACATCAATCATCAGCACTTCATTTTCATGCCCGCCACTGATGTCAGCTGTCGCCTCCGGTGTGCTATTGGTTCCCGTTACAGTGATAGTTGCGATTGCCTGTGACCGTTCACCGGCACTATCAGTAATGTCGTATTGAACGCTGACTGTCGCCGTTTCACCTGATGCAAGATAAGAAAAGTCACTGTCAGGATTGAACTGCAGTTGATTGTTCACAATCGTGACACTGCCATGTCCTGTTAACGGGTCACCATTGCTATCAATGATGGCGACGCGCTCCAGCGTCAGGGAATCATTTCGATCTGGATCACTATCATTGGCAACGACATCCAGTGACAGCAGGTTATCTTCAGAAACACTGCCACTGTCCGCAACTGCCACAGGACCATCATTACTCCCCGTCACCGTGATGGTTAATGAACCTTGATCGGTTGCACCATGATTGTCCTGCACCTGGTAGTTAACAGTGACAGTTGCCTGCTCGCCATCGGCAAGGAAATCAAAATCTGTTCCGGGGTCAAATCTGATACTGTTACCGACCTGACTGACTGACGCACTGGATAACGTAATGGCGGTACTCTGCTGATCAACAGCACTGACAATACTGGTGCTTCCACTCTTTAGACTCAGTGTGTCGGCGCTATCGATATCACTGTCATTGCCAATAACATCAACCGTGACACTGCTGTTTTCTGTTGTCTGCCCCGTGTCAACAACAGCGGTAGGCCCATCATTTGCGCCTGTGACGGTCACTGTCACCGTACCAATATTACTGGCAGCGTTACCTTCCCCAGAACTGTCTATCGCTTCATAGGTAAAGGTGACCTGACTGGTTTCACCCAGCGACAGATCCTGAAAATCGTTGCCGGGATCAAAACGGAAGGTGCCATCATGGTTATTGATGACCGCCCCTTCCTGAGGACTGGTCAACAGGTTAAAAGTATGGGTATCAGAGACATCAAGATCTGTGGCACTGAAATGACCTGTGACGGATCCATTGTCTTCTACGGCCGTCGTAACAGACACAGCTTCTGCGACGGGCTGGTCATTAGTGCCCTTAACGACGATACGCGCGGTGGATTCTGATGTCATTCCATCACTGTCAGACATGACATAGCGCACGGTAACCACCGCTGACTCGCCCGCTGCCAGTGCATTAAAATCATTACCCGGATCAAACTGCAGCTGGTTGTTGACGACTGTCACGGCCCCCTGGCCTGCGACAGGATTACCATCACTATCAACAGTCTCAACGGTGTTCAGGGTAAACGAGCTCGATCCACTGTTATTATCAGGATCAATGTCATTGGCCAGCACATCGACGGTCAGCACATCATGTTCTGTGCCAACAGACTCCGTATTCGTCCCTTCATATAATTGGAACGCATCCAGCCCGGTATAACTGTCACCATTGTTATCGGTAATATCGAGCCGGAAATAGCGATACTCCGCGGGCTCAGACAACGTATAGGTACGCGTTTCTCTCGACGCCCAGCCTGTTTGAGTGGTTTGAGTGTCAACAACGACAAAATTGACACCATCATTACTGGCCAGTAACTGCCATTCAGAAGGTTCCCTTCCCAAAGTTAGTGCAATGCCCGTAAGAGAATACTGCATGACACTGTGAGCCTCTGGCAGCTCCACCTGCAACCAACCCGAATTGCCTGTCGTTGCCCAGGAATTCGAGTTATTGACAGCGGACGCGTCAACATTATCCATCGCTTTCCAGGCAGAAAAATGACTGGAAACCTCGCCACTGCTTGTCACCTGAATGCCTTGGTCACTAGAAGATGTCAGTGACGGAATCAGCCCTTCTTCGCTGATCGGATAGTCTGCTTTCGCTACAGGGGCATCGTTCGTGCCTGTAACCGTGATTGTGACTGTAGACTCGGCGCTGGCTCCCTCATCATCTGACATTACATAACGAACTGTGACCGTTGCCGTTTCACCGGCCGCCAGATGGTTGAAATCATTGCCGGGATTGAATTCGAGCTGATTATTCAGGATCCGCACACTGCCGTTGCCAGCAAGCGGATCACCATTGTTATCAACAACCTGCACGGCATCTAATGAAAAATTGCCAGCATTGTCGTTATGATCAGAATCGCTGTCATTCGCCAATACATTGAGCAGCAAGGTTTCATGCTCATGTCCTGCACCGGTATCAATACTGGCAACAGGAGCATCATTGGTACCCGTGACAATAACTGTGACAGTAGCTGCTTCACTGCGCTGGTTTACGCTGGAAGAGTCATCAACTGCCTCGTATGTAAACGTTACTTGTCGTGTTTCTCCAGAGGCTAAGTCATCAAAAGCACCATCCGGATCAAAGCTGTAAGTACCATCGTTATTATTAGTGACTATTCCCTGTGCAGGCTGCTCCAACAGGTTAAATGTGACTGTATCGGATGTATCCCAATCCAGGGCAGAGAACCGGCCAGAGACTGTTGGGCTGACAGCCGCTCCCTGTGTCAAAGAAAGATCATTCGCAACGGGCCTGTCATTTGTTCCCGTAACGGTAACGGTAACGGTAACCGTAGCAGGCTCACTGGCAGCATTTTCCGCACCCGAACTATCTACCGCCGCATACGTAAATGTCACCTGCCGGGTTTCACCCGCAGCCAGATCCTGGAAATCAGAACCCGGGTTAAAACTGAAGGTACCGTCGTTATTATTGACGACCTGACCTTCCAGCGGTTGCGTCAGGACAGTAAAGGTATGCGTATCGTGGATATCTTCATCGCTGACACGAAAACTGCCTGTCACAGCTGCGCTGTCTTCAACGGCGTTGGTGATTGCAACAACCTGCGCTTCCGGCTGGTCATTGGTACCCGTCACTGTTAATACGACCGTCGCCGGTGCACTGCGCGCGTTGGCCGTGCCTGAATCATCCACCGCTTCGTAAGTAAACGTCACCTGTCTTTCTTCACCAAACGACAGATCCGTGAAATCTGTCCCGGGATCAAAACTGAAGGTTCCGTCATGATTATTGATCACGGTACCCTGAGAAGGCTGGCTCAGGATATTGAAACTGTGCCTGTCGGTTGTATCCGCATCGGTCACCTTGAATTGCCCGGCAACCATCGCACTGTTTTCAGCGGGCAGACTAACATTCACCACTTCCGCAACCGGTCGGTCATTGGTACCGGTCACCGTCAGTGTCACCGTGGCAGGTGCAGCACTGGGTGCACCGGTCTCATCCACTGCCTCGTATGTAAACGTTACTTGCCGTGTTTCGCCTTCAGCCAGATCCCTGAAATCATCCCCCGGCTCAAAGCTGAACGTACCATCATGGTTGTTAGTCACATGACCTTCATCAGGCTCACGAAGCAGTCGGTAGTGGTAGGGATTAGTATCAAACTCTTCGACAGCAGAAAAAGCACCAACAATAGCCGACTGATCATCAAACGCATCCAGCTGTATATCTTCTGCCCGTGCGGTTTCTTTTACGCCCGTGATAGTCAGTGACAGAATGCCATCGTCTGTTTCAGACTGCATGGCATTGTCCTGAACCGTATAACTGATTTGTACTCTGGCGGTTTCCCCAATCGTGAGAAAATCAAAATCCTGCCCGGGATCAAATTCAATGCGATTGCCTGTCTGGATAATCCGCGCAGTATCCAGAGAAATGGTATTGCCATCACCATCACGGGCAGACAATAGCGTGACAGATCCAGGCTGAATGGTTAGCTGGTCATTACTGTTCTGATCGGTGTCATTGGCAACAACATCAACCGCGAAAATGCTGTTTTCACTCAGCGTGCCGAAATCATCCACAGCCACCGGTGCATGATTAACCATGACCGTATTCTTTGTGACGGGTTCTTCATCAGGCTCCTGATCACCATTATCATTGATGCCAATGTCATCAATTTCCACCAAAAGAGCAGTCATTCGCTCTTCTTCTTTCTGACTTTCTTCTTCTCGGTTAGCCTCAATATCGATGTCATCAAGAGGGGTTTCAGCATCCTCTGGCAATAGCAGGGGATCAGGCAGTGCCAAAGGATCCGGTAACAGGATCGTCTCTGATAGCTGGCTGCTGCTTAAGGGACTATCCTTCCGCCCCTGCTCAGATAACGCGCCGCTCCGCTGAGGTTCTTGTCCCACGGCAGGAGGATTTGCACCAGGTTCAGATCGGTAGACCCAGTTGTCCTGATGATTTTGAAAGCCCGATTCCGGATACCCCATGGCCGCCTGCTGCTCTTCATGTCGCAGTACCTTCTGCATCTCCGGGTTATCCACGGGAACCTGAGGTTCTGAACTCCCAGGCAGAGCTGGTTGCTCCACGCCTCCAGACGGCAGATCGTTAACGGAGGGGAGAGCCTCCGGCCCTGCAGAGCGTGATCCCGACTGCCCATCTCCAGGCCCTGTCGATGCCTGCAACTCATCGCCCGGCTTTTTTTCAGCCTGACGATCAACCTTCTCAGAATCACCACCGGGGGAATTGGGATCTGGTGTATCCCCGGTATTCTTTGATGGTTCATCCACCATAACAACTCCTTGTTATCGAAATAAGCATTTCGACCTTTATTTCCTTAGTAACGGTTTAACCCCGAATACTCTCGGGCAAACCTGTAAAGACCATCTCTAATTTTAGTTTTCTTGATAAAGCCAATTTAAAAATATTCAACATGACTCTCAAAATCAACAGCCCAAACAAACATAAAACCCTTCCAATAAAAAAGTGGCAACCATAATCACAAACAAATAACCATTGGAATGGAAAGTCATACTTTATTTAAAAATCAATGGTCAATATTCAAATTACCGTTGTTCAATAAATTATTAATAATCTCGGATTCAGAGCCTAGCGACGAAAGATCGACACCATCCAAAACGATTTTCTGGACCGTTTGCCCATTCGCCCGATCCTTCACTGATATTTCCGTATTCCCATTGACCGTGGCCAGATCCAGGTAGGCATCAATGGTTTCAGCCGACTCGCCAATGAGCATATCACTGAGATCCAGCACATCACCCTCGGACAGGCTGAAATTCCGGATCGTATCCACCGTCGGTATCGAGGTTTCGGTTTGATCTCCCTGCTCAAAAACAAAGGTATCCGCACCGGCACCACCCAGCATGGTGTCGTTGCCAAAACCACCATAAAGGATGTCGTCTCCGGCATCCCCTACCAGGATATCGTTATTTCTCGCCCCCCGAAGAATATCGTCATCTGCAGTGCCTGTGACAGTCGGATCCTCAATTTGTACAGAGGTATCATCCACAACAACGCCGCGTCCGTTACCTCCATGCGTGAACCGGATACTTCTGAGTCCTTCACCATAATCCCGCAAAGTATGCTGGACAGTATTCCAGCTCCACGTCGCCCATACACTTGATGATTGCCAACTATGAATCACACTCCCGTATTCATCTAACAATTCAACCTGCATCTGGTATCGGGCAGAATAAGCACTACTGGTGGAGACAAACCAGTCCTGAACCGTAATATCTGGCGCTGTATCCAGATACTCAGCACTGTACCCTTTGTTCAGCAGGTTAATCGTCTGGGACTTGCTGGCAACGCCATTGCCCTGCCACTGACCGGTAATACTATCGTGTCCCCCGAACGGCAACGTTGTCCACGAGCCTTCACGATCCCAGTGACTCATCCGCCAGTCAGCACCACTAGGATCGGTCAGCAGGTTATCCGACATCCACTGGCGGTTCTGCACGGCGATGTCAAATGTCTGCTGTTCGCTGGAAGCGCTGCCGTCACTCACGGTAAATTCAAAGCTGGCACTTCGATCACTACTGACCAACGGCGCTGTATAGAGAAGTTTTCCAATATCACTGGCCTGAATCACCTGATTCACATAGACCGATACACCGTCATAGGTAAGCGTTCCTGTCGCCGGCAATGACTTAATGGTTATGGCCTGCAGGGTATCCCCGTCATCCGCATCACTGAAGCCAAAATCATCCACGGTAAACTGATGGCTAGCGCTTTCCGTCATTGCCAGGGTTCTGGCGTCAGCCTCCGGGTCATCACTCTGGGCAGTCACCTGAATCTTGAGTGTGGCAGGAGCGCTGACCTGGCTGCCATCGCTGATGGTATAGCGGATGCTGGCGTAGTCATCCCCATGAGCATTTGCTGGCGGAATAAATACAAGGTCACCGACAGACGATGCAGGAATTGCCTGATCAGCCTGAACAATTTCACCGTCAAGAACCAGGATACCCCGTGCCGGTAACTGGGAAATTCTGACCGTATATTCCGTGCCGATGCTCTCCGCGCCTAGTCCAAAGTCGTTGGGCGCAAAAAAGTATCGACCATCCTCCCCAAGGCTGATGCTTTTGCTGAGGGTCTGTAATGCACGCTCGACAGCACTCTGTGATAAGGGGGCATCTTCCTCTTGGAACAAGCTCTGTGACTGAAAATTGTCACCCGGATTTTCCTCTTCCTGTTCATACTCATGTGTCTTTATGCCAATGGCGTCAATCTCATCCAGCAACGCCTGCACCCGCTTATTTTCTTCCCTGTTTTCCGTATGGCGGCTTTCAACCGTGTGATCAGCGGTCAAGCGGAGAACGGGGTCATCTTTGAAATCCCGTATTTCTGTCTGTTCATCATGCTCCGGAAGCATCAGTGTTTCTGACTTTTTATACCAGTCAGTCCCCGCACGTTGCTCAGACAACAATGCCTTCTGATCGCCCCGGTTTTCAACGTCGTCATAATGCCGATCCTGTTTCTCAGGGAAGGGGTCTTCCTGCCACTCGGCCACCTCTGTCTCAGCATATGGGATAGCTGAAAGAAGCTCATCTTCCTTGTATTTTTCTGATGCAGGAACAGCATCAGCGGCTGGAAAAGGTCCATCAGGCAGGGACTCTGGCTGCGGCTCTGAGCCTGCCGCCGGACCTGCCGCAGGTTGCTCCATGGCGGTAGCCGGCGCAGAATGCGGGTCAGCAATCGACGCCTGAAGCTCATCACCTTTCAGGTTTGTTTGCCTGTCAACCATCTCAGAATTACTGCCCGGTTGCGTTGCCGCCTGCAACTGACCGGAATCCCTTGAGGGTTCATCCACCATGAAAATATCCTTGTAAGAATATAATTTTTATCGCGATTAGAAATATTATTAAAAACAACGTATCAACATAAATAATGCAGCCAACCTTTATAATTTTAGATTCATTGAGGCACCTACCGAGAATACAAGTGGCATAAACGTCAACAAAAATATGATGTAAAAATGTAAATACATCATATTGTATTTATTAGAAGGCTGGCATTAGCGAATCAACCAGAAAACAAGAAGAAACAACCCCGGCGCAAAAAAACCAAGCAATGCTCCCGATTCACGATCCCCCCATCGTTTTTCTGAAAATTCTCCCATCCAGTAACACAACGCTATCCACCCAATAATACCGGCTATTACGAAAAACCAGCCAACGGGACTGAGTCCTGAAAGAAGTGCCATCAGATCCACGTTATATACTCCCCTGATTGGATCATTGTTCGCATTCCATTATGGCAAAACAATGAGCAATAGAAGTCATGGATGACGGTCTATCTGAAAAATAATCATACTACCACCACTGATGGTATTTTTTAGACGGGGAAACCTTATATTCGGAAATAACTAAAACATTGATTATTAATTATAGAAATATAAAAAATTATTTATTTTAAAGCATCAACCCAGAGCCATACCCGCCAATATGACTCTGAATCAGTGGATGACAGCACTTATTTCTTCATCAATTCACAAGGCGTTTTACGATCAACAGCCCCGGTGGACCAGACAATATCATAGGCATGGGTCTGTGCCTTCGCATCAGGCAGGTGATCATCCACAACTTCAATGAATCCGACACTGATGAGTCTGGCCTCAGGCCGGAGCTGATGCACATAGCGCGGTACCCCCACATCGTTGCGGGCATGAAACGCGCCAGCCAGCAGCACAACACCCTGCTCTCTCTGAATCATGCTCTCCGCCATGCGGGTATCCCTGGCCTGCTGGATACGGGTCATGGCATCCAGCATGGTATCGTCATCCATGCCACAATGTGATTCACGGATCTGTTCACGGATCGAAGCAATCGCGGCCTCATCAATCACATCTCTGGATGGCGCCACCTGCTCACGATAGATCGTCATCAATTCATCGCGATCCATATTGGCTGAACGCACGGGAACCTGATTGGCAATCGCCCAGGCAACGATGGGGCCATAGAAATCCCAGTTCCAGTTTTTATCCCACCCGATCGTATCCCGCAGTTCTTCAGACAACGTCAGTTTTCTGGCATACGCTTTGTCCATACCTGCCTGCTGACCGGGACGCAGCATTTCAAGGCTCAACTGCTTCAGCCATCCCGCCTGATATAAGGCCTGAAGCACTTCCAATTGATAGGAATGATGCTCAGCATTGTCATGGCGCTCACCAAGAATCACATAATCTGATGCTTCCAATGTTGATAACAGTTGGGTTGTCGTCAGAGGGTTGCCGGTAGTCACAACCTCAATAGACCGTGATGCCTGGGGTTCCTCGGCAGAGAAAACACTGCAGCCAGACAGCGCCAGAACCAGCAACACCACGACAGGGCGTCTTAATAAGTGGGTCACCTTCATCAACGGTTTCCTTCTGACACACCATCAGGCACCCATAAAGGGTGAGCTCTTCCCCGAAAATCCAACGTCTCAGGCAGTAGCACTATTCCGCCACCACCAGCGGATAACCATGCACCGGATGCGCCATAATCATGGCCCGGATATCGAATACCGACTGAATGGTTTCCCGGGTCAGCACTTCTGCCGGGCAGCCATCCGCACATTTTTTACCATTTTTCAGAATGACAATCCGATCCGCATACTGGGCAGCAAGATTCAGGTCATGCAGGATCACGATAACACCCACGCCCTGGCTGGCAAACGCACGGGCGACAGCTAACGTCTGATGCTGATGCCGTGGATCCAGCGCAGAGGTTGGTTCATCCAGCAGTAATACCCTGTTCCCGACCAGTGGCGGTTCCCAGATCTGGGCCAACACCCTCGCCAGATGGACACGTTGCTTCTCGCCACCTGACAAGTGGGTGTAACTGCGGTTCGCAAGGTGCAGGGCATCCACTTCCAACAGCGCCCGTCGACAAATATCCTGATTATGCTCCCGGCTGCTGGCATGAGGGGTCCGCCCCATTTGCACCACTTCATTCACCGTGAAGGAGAAGCTCAGGGATGACGACTGAGGTAATATCGCCATCTGTAGCGCGCACTCTAACGGCGCCCAGTCGGATACCGGTTTTTCACCCAGAAGCACTCGGCCACTGGCTGACGGATATTCATTCGTAATGGCACGGAACAACGTACTTTTCCCTGCACCATTGGGGCCAAGCACCGCAACCACTTCACCGGCACTGAGATTCAATGAAACATCGGACAATAAATCCCGGGAGCCCCGCCTGACGGTAACGCTATCAATATTTAAACAGATCATCTTCAGCCGATCCTGTTGCGTTGCTGCCAGAGGAGGGAAATAAAGAAGGGCGCACCCAACAATGCCGTGACAATACCAATCGGTAACTCCGCCGGGGTAATCACGATACGGGCAATAATGTCAGCCACCAGCAGAATCATCGCACCCAGCAGGCAAGAAGAAGGAAGCAGCCAGCGATGGTCGGGGCCAATAGAGAGTCTCACTAGGTGAGGCACCACCAGCCCAACAAATCCGATCATACCGGCCACAGCGACAGCAACCCCCACGCCCAGCGCGGTAATCAGGATCAGTTGCAACTTGAGTTTCTGTACATCCTGCCCCAGATGCCGGGCTTCAGATTCCCCCAGTAACAGGGCATTCAAACCGCGCGCCTTACTGATCAGTAACAACTGCAGGGGAATGAGGCAGGACGCTGCCATGATAATGGTCTGCCAGTTGCCGCTGGCCAGGCTGCCCATCTGCCAGAAGGTCATGTTGCGCAGCATGGTATCGTCAGCCACATAATTCATCAGGCCAATACCCGCGCCACTCAGGGCGCTGACGGCAATGCCCGCCAATAGCATGGTCGCCACGGAGGTTCCCTGGTTGGTCGTACCAATACGATAGACCAGCAAGGTTGATGTGAATCCACCGACAAACGCGGCGACAGATACGGTATATGCCTGGAATAACTCTGTCACGGAAACCAGCCAGGTGCCGCCCAGAACAATACCCAGCCCAGCACCCAGGGCCGCACCACTGGAAACACCGATAATACTGGGATCGGCCAGCGCATTCCTGAACAGCCCCTGCATGGCGGCGCCGCAGGCTGCGAGGCTGCTGCCAACCAGAACGCCGAGTAGTGTCCGGGGAAGACGAATCGCCTCAACAATTAACTGTTGCTGTCGATCGGGTTCAGCAGAAATAATCCCCAACCGGTACATCAGAATATCCACGGTATCCGCCAGTGATACCGGAATCGGTCCCGTACCAATAGACAGCAGCATAACCAGAGGTAAAAGTATCAGCAGTCCCGTAAAAAAAAGACGGGCCTTTTTTTCTCTATCCATTGCGTAAAACAATTCTCAAACAACCCGGCCGGTAAACAGCGCAGCCATGACGACATTCCGACGGGCGATACCCTGCTGTCCGTTCCGGAGACAAGGGTGATGCCCTGCCTTCCTGTCAGCATTCAGTATCAGGTGACTGAAGAGGAACCCAGTATAGATGCGCGCGCTGATATTCCTGACGCTTTTAACACGCGATTTACACAATACTTACAGAAGCCATCACGATGATGCCGGAATACCTCATACATGGCACGCGCTCGCAACAATCATGGTCAGCTTTCTGGATAAAACTCAGTGGCCAGCGCAAGCGCAGCCTCACCCACGCGAGGCCCCAGTCCGCCGACCAGTAACGTGCCATCCACAGGGACAAAACGCTTATTGGTACCCGCAGGCGTCATGGCGAGTCCGGGCTGCATGGCCAGTATTCTGGATTCATCGGGCGCTTCAGGAGAGGACTGGGTGATCAGAATGAGATCCGGACGCATCGATAAAATGGCTTCATCGGATACCTGGCGGAAGCGCTCAAAATGGCTGGCAGCCACATTGGTTCCCCCGGCCAGTTGAATCAGCGTATCTGCGGTCGTTTCAGCACCCGCCACCATGGGCGTGCCATTATGCGATAGGAACAACAACACCCGGGGCTTCTCGCCCCTGAACCTGGCTTTGGCTGCATCAATGTCCTGCTGGATTTTGGCTTGCAGCTGACTGCCCTCTTGGGATTTGTTCAACAGTTCAGCCGTTGTTTCAATCCGCTGGTACAGATTCTCTAGCGAGGCATCCGTGGTCAGGATATCCACTGTTACCGCGGTCGCCTGCAACTGCTTGATCACTGGCGGGGGGCCCATCTCATCAGAGCCAATCACCCGGTCCGGTCGCAGAGACAATACGCCCTCTGTCGACAGCGCTCGGTGGTAACCCACTTTGGGTAATTCATGTACGGCTGCCGGCTGCTGGCTCGTGACATCCACGGCGACAACCTGCTCTCCGGCACCCAGGGCGTAGACCAGTTCCGTCACACTACTGCCGACCGTGACAATGCGCGGCGTTTCTGCAGCCTGTGCAACCGTCATCATTGCCAGACTGATCGCGGCGGTAACTGACCTGAGGGGCTTCAACCACTGGGACTTCCGAAGCGTATCCATGATTACTGTGCATCCTCCATCTGAATCTGTGCAGCCGTCATATTGTTTTGTTGCAGGAATGCCAATAGCTGAACCAGGCGCTCCATCGGTACATTGCGATCGCCGGCAATCATCAGCGGCCGCTCCGGTTGACTGGCGACACGCTGTTTCAAGTCCGAGGCAAACGCATCCCAATCAGAAAAACGCTGACCATTGATCGCCCAGCCTTCATCCCCGGGCATCAGGTTGACGGCGAGCGTATCCGGTTCCTGAAGGGTGACCGCCGCTTCAGCACCCGCGGCGGGCAGATCCACCTTCAGCACATTGGGCGCGACATTTGCGGTAAACATCAGGAACACCATGACAATGAAGATGACGTCCAGCAGGGGCGTCAAGTCAGGCAACAGCGAACCCTGGGGTTCATCATTATGGGAAATGCTGATCATGCCGCCCGTTCCCGAAAGGCCACCACCCGACCATCATCGCTCATGCCGTTTTCCGTCATGTTGACGCCTTCCAGCAGCAGGTTGACGTGGTTCAGAACAAATTCGAGCCGACCAATATAGTGGTTAGACCACAGCGTGAAGCCATGACTGGCCGCCAAGGAGGGGATCGCTATGATCAAACCAAAGGCCGTCGTGTACATGGCGACCCAGAGACCATCCGCCAGCACCGCCGGTGTGACAGGACCGGTACTCATAGCCATGCCCTGGAACATTTCAATCATCCCGATCACCGTACCCAACAAGCCAATCATCGGGCTCAACACACCGATCAACATCAGGAAACGCAGCCAGGCCTGCAGGCGCTGACGCTGACGCAGCAGCCAGAGACCGGCCACTTCCTCGCGCACCGTTTTTCCGCTGCCGGCATGACTTAGCAATACCGCCACGCCCTTGCTCAAACAATGCCCCTGAGTGCACAGGTTGGCGCACAGATCATTCTGACGATTCTCGGCCCGATGTTGCTGGACATTCTCCATCATGGCGCGCACACGACGCTGACTAAGCGACGGTAACATCAGGTAGGTGAGCGTCCGCTCAAGGATAAACGCAAGTGACAGGCAGGAAAGTACGATCAGTGGCCAGCTAACGGGCCCCAAACGTGAGAGATATTCTTGCCACATAATGAATTACCTGTATCTAACAAACTCAAAAAACGGTTTTGGTACAAAACGAATAATGTGGATAGTGAATAAAAGGCCTATCCACGCCGTCCCTTAAGGGCAAACACAACGGGCATATGAACCCGTGACAACCGGGCAACCCCATCGCGACTGCCGGGCATAAACTCCAATTCCGCCACCCACTTCAGCGCGGCGCGATCCAGCAGGGCAAACCCGGAGGATTCCAACACCTTCAAATCCATGGTGTTGCCCTCTTCATCAACAATGGCTTCCACCAGCACCTTGCCTTCCTGGTTACGACGCTGGGCAGCCCGCGGATAGTTCAACGGATCCGGCGTACTGCGGAATATCGGATCAGTAACGACGACCATGTCATCCGACACACCGGTGTTCTCTGCTTCAAGAGTTGTGGTTTGTTCAGCAGCCAGTTGTTGCTCCCGGGCCACTTTCTGCTCAACCACTTCCGGCTTCTGCTCCGCGACGTCTACCGGTTCCTTCTTGGGCTCCGACTGCTTTACCGGCTCAGGTTTCGGCTCTGGCCGCTGCACAATGCGCGACTCTTCAACAATCTTTTTGGGTTTCGGTGGTTTGACCGGCTCAGGTTTAACCGGCGTTTCCTGCTGTACAACGGCGGGTTGCTGAACCGCTGCAAAACTGACGCTGACACTGACCGGCGCCGCCAGTGCGCCCAGCGAGGTATTCGCCTGCGCCTGCTTTTCCGGCAGGGTCAGCAGTAACGCAACATGCACACCCACCGACACCACCAGCATCAGCCAGACACTGGCCCTGCCACTGCTGTAAAAGCCCTCAATGGCTCGAGAGGTGAATGAAATCTGGTTCATGGATCGATCCTGCACCTGGCCGCTGATTACAGCGACCAGCCACATATAAAGCATTAAAAAAACTGGCGACATCATAACCAAAGCCTATAAGCGCGGCAACAAAAATACAAATGAGAATGATTTGCATTTTATACATGTCAACGATATAGTCCGCAGCACTCACGATAATTCACACAACATACAACCGACCTTTACGAGTTGCAGACACGGGGACAATCATGAAGTTCAAGCGCACCTTGCTGGCGACCGCCGTCATGATGGCAACAGCCACTCAGGCGATGGGGGAAGAAACGGTTCAAACGGGCAAGGCCTCAATGCTGGACCAGGTCACCGTCACTGCCACCCGGACAGAGAAGCAGCTGAAAGATGTGGCCGCCAGTGTCACCGTCATCGATAGCGAGCAGATTGAGAAAGAGATGGCGCGCAACATCAAGGATCTCATGCGTTATGAGCCAGGTGTCAACGTTGGCAACGACGGCCGTACCGGTAACAAGGGCTTTAATATTCGAGGCATGGATGGTAACCGTGTTAAAATCATGGTGGATGGCGTAGACCAGTCTCAGGCATTTTATCCTGGTGGCGACTACCTGCGCTCTCAACGTAACTTCGTTGATCTGGATTCCATCAAGGCTGTAGAAATTGTGAAGGGTCCCGCTTCAAGCCTTTATGGCAGTGATGCCATTGGCGGTCTTGTCGCATTCAAAACAAAAGATCCGGCCGACTACCTGAATCCAACCGGTGATGACAGCTACTTCTCTTTAAAGGGTGCCTATACAAGCGCAGATGAAGGTTTTGCTGAAACCATCACGGCCGCCAACCGTACCGGCGACCTTGAGACAATGATTATTTTTACCCGTCGGGATTACAAAGAGCTTGAAACCTATGGCGGCGCCGATATTTTTGGCTCAGGTCGCGGCGAAGCTGACCCACTGGATGGCTCACTCAGCAATGTATTGGCCAAGGCTCAGTATCAGCTAAACGATGATCATCGCATCGGCCTGATTACAGAGTATCGCAACCAGAAATCTGACATTGATGTTAAATCAATGAGCCCCGATGGTGTTACGGGCAAAGACAAGTACAAGCGTTCACGTGTCGGCATATTCCACGAATGGGACGCAGACGTCGCCTTGTTCGATAGCCTGCAATGGCAGCTGGATTGGCAGAAAACTGAAACAGACATGCAGACTCGCATGCCTACCTATACTGTCGTATTTCCTCCATCAATGGGAGGATCTAGAACCTACCCCAATCGTTTGCAAAAATACAATTACGAAGAAGACAGCTACCAGTTCAGCGCTCAGTTTGACAAGGCACTTGAAGTCAGCGGCCTAAGCCACAAGATCATTTATGGCCTTAATGCCCAGAAGACAGACTTCAAAAATACCAACGCCAGCCATAACCTGGATACCGGAGTTGCCACACCTGGCGACTATGTTCCCAAGGTCGATGCCACAAGATACGGCATCTTCCTGCAGGATGAAATTGCTGTCACGGATCGACTGACGGTTACGCCCGGCGTACGTTACGACACCTATAAATACAAGCCATCAACCACGACTGGCTTTACTACCGAAAACGAGAAAGCCGATGACAGCAAGTGGACAGTCAGGGTGGGCAGCGTTTACGAGCTGACAGAGCACCTCTCTGTATTTGGCCAGTTCAGCCAGGGCTTCAAGGCGCCAGATATCCATGACATGTATCACTCCGAGACAGGAACAGGTCGGGGCTACTCATTCTATGCCAACCCGGATCTCAAGCCAGAAGAAAGCAATTCGTTTGAACTTGGGCTACGTGGGGGCAATCACCTTGGCAGCTTCGAAGTTGCAGCCTTCCTGAATAAATACAAGAACTTTATTGAACAGGTTAATGTTGAAATTGACCCGGGCAATAACCCCATGGGTGAGTTCCAGAAACAAAACATCGCCAAGGCAAAAATAAAAGGCGTTGAAGCCCGGAGCCAACTCTGGCTGGACGAAGCCATCAACGCACCACTTGGCACCTCAATAAAAGCGTCCATCGCTTATGCGAAAGGAGAGGGCAAACAGGATGGTGAGAAGACCGAACCACTGAATAGCGTTTCACCCCTGAAGGCTGTGATAGGTCTGGCCTATGACGCCCCTTCAGAAACCTGGGGCTCTGAAGTCACCTGGACACTGTCGAAAGGTAAGAACAGCGACGACATCAGTGACAATGATGACCGTTCCGCCTATTCACCGTCAGGCTATGGCATTGTCGACCTGACAGCCTATTACAAGCCGGCTAAAGACCTGACCTTCCGTGCCGGCCTGTTTAACCTAACGGACAAGGAATACTCCCTCTGGGAAGATGTTCGTGATCGTGACGCAGACTACGCAGGCCTCGGTCGCTTCACCCAGCCAGGCCGTAACTTCGCCGTCAGCGCCAAGTGGGAATTCTAACCATTTCTCCGACAATCGTTTTTGCTGTTCGCTAACCGTTGCCGCCCAATTCGGGCGGCTTTTTTACCAAGTAAAATAGCCCACTATTAAGCATCACAAACAGCAATCCAAAAACAGACTCTTTATTCCTGATATTTGATAAATGCCTGTAAACGCCTAGGGGCTGTTGACGTTTCATTGAAAGCCTTGAACCAAGCCTGAAAATCCGCAGTATGTTGCTACCGCTCATGCTTTCATA
>NZ_BAABFL010000023.1:0-18528 GCF_039540975.1 Kistimonas scapharcae | reverse complement strand
GGCTTAATCCCGACAGATCTTCAGCTGATCAACTTAAGAAAGCGGCTTGAGTTGGGGCGACAACTATGTTGACAAACACCGGCATACGCCAGGCAAGTACCTGTACCGCTGGCACCTGGCTCCACATACTCTCATTCAGGCAGCGCCAGTGATGGACATCCATCTGGTCAGGATGCTCAATTTGTTCACTGCATGTCTGACAAAGCAATGCACAATCATCAGCCTTACTGCCAGTACGCGGCGGGACTTCAAAAACGTGGAGATTCTCTGAAACGCCACAAAGCTCACAGCGGGCTTCACTGCGGCTATATAGAGCTTGTTCGATAGTCATGGGTTACTGCTTAATCAAATAAGCTTGTAGTATACAAAAAAGCAGTCAACACTTTTCTGCGTAAAATACTCATATAAGAATATGGAATCATTAAATGATAAAAGGCAACTAAGAGTAATAGATACATGACACACCCCAAGGCTCGATAAGCGCGAACCATTCACCCTATTAAATCTTCATTTTCAAATGAACTACAAAGAAAAAAATCAGTCATATCTATTGAAACAACATTCTATTTTCAACATTTTCCAAAATGGATCTAACACGTAGAAATACACTAAGCGCGTCTAGACAAAACTAAGGGAAGGCCTTTATATGGAATCATCAATAGATAAACAACAATACATAGTTCCACCGCCCCAAGGAGGTTATACGGGGCCTTCTGCCCCCATCATGGATGATGATAATTCTTCCGCGACAGCATATGGCCATGATGTCACACTACCACCCTATCCAGGAGGTGGCGCTTATCAGGAACAGGGGCTCCCTCCTGCAGCTGTCATGCATCAAGGGTATCCTCACGACCATCCGATTGATCAGGGTCCTCCTCCCCCATATCCATATGATGAATTGCCCCAAAATAATCAGGGTCAACCCGCACAAGAAACAGGTTGCTCTATCTTCAGGCGCGGTATCAAAATAGCCGGTGGTGTGGCCCTGATGGCCGTTACAGGTCTTAGTGGTTTTGTATTAACCATCGCACTCTCACCTCTCTTTGGCCTTTACATTGTTGGAGGCGTGGTATGCCAAGGTGGATGCTTCATTCTTGCACTTGATGACGACAGTGCCAAAGTCCTGGCAATCTTGTTCCTGGGGGCTGTTGCAATTGCCTCACTTCCGGTTGTTTTTGTATCTCCCATCTTTGGCGCAGCAGCCGCTTATCGCAGCGGTAAATGGTATTTTGATGGGGATGAGCAGTTACCTTCTTTTCTGAAAGATGCCAATCACCTGAGTAATTACATCCTTTCTTCTGACATTTTAAGGTCACTGTTTGGAAGGGAGGTCAGATATTACCAGTGCTCTCCTTCCACAGAAGTACATATTCACCATCACCACACATACCGTTGCTGGTGATGTCAGTAAGAATGATGGAATGCATAAACGAAATAAGCCCGGTCAATCACATGCCGGGCTTAACGTGAACGTGATCTGACACTATACGATCAGATCATCTCGATATCAGCACGGATCATCAACCAAACCGGCCGGTAATATAATCATGCGTCCGCTTGTCGCTGGGCGTCATGAACAGGCGATCGGTATCATCGAATTCGATCAGTTCTCCCATCAGGAAGAATGCCGTATTTCTGGAAATCCGGCGCGCCTGGTTCATTGAGTGTGTCACAATCACGATGGTGAAGTCGTGGCTCAGACGATCCATCAGATCTTCCACACGAGCTGTTGCGATAGGATCCAGTGCGCTGGTCGGTTCATCCATCAGGATGACATCCGGCTCCATGGCGATGGTCCGGGCGATACACAGCCGCTGCTGCTGACCACCGGATAGGCCCATGGCGGAATCGTGCAGGCGATCCTTTACTTCGTTCCATAGAGCCGCGCCTTCCAACGCCTTTTCCACCATTTCGTCGAGGTAACGACGATCCTTGATGCCCTGAGCGCGCAGACCATAGGTTATGTTTTCATAAATACTCATGGGAAACGGGTTCGGCTTCTGGAACACCATCCCGACTTTCATGCGCAGCTGCTGAACATCCGTATCGTGATAGATATCCTGGCCATCCAGCGCCACCCGACCTTCCACACGCACACCGGGAATCAGGTCATTCATACGGTTCAGGGTACGCAGCAGTGTGGACTTACCGCAGCCGGACGGGCCGATCAGCGCCGTTACCTGCTTTTCAGGAATCGCCATGGAGATATTGTGCAGCGCCTGTTTCTCCCCGTAATAGAGGTTCAGGTTCTCCACGGTGAACTTGCTGTGAGGTACTTCGATGTTGATAGCGGGGTTCGCCATGTTCTCAGTCTCAGTCATCAATTCGGTAAAATCTGTCAGCCTGCCTGCGGGGCAGGCCACAGCTCAGCCCTTGTTGAAGCGTCGGGCCAGTAATCGGGTCGTAATGTTGAGCGTCAGTACGATCAACACCAGCACAGTGGCGGTCGCATAGGCCTGGTTCCACTCGTGCACGGAGAACAGTTCCTGGGTCAGCTTGTAGAGATGGACCGTCAGGGTTCGTCCGGAATCAAACACGGAATCAGGAATCCGGGCCACCATACCGGCGGTCAGGAAGACCGGGGCGGATTCACCAATGATCCGGCCAATACAGAGAATCAGTGAGCTGATGATACCGGGCATCGCACCGGGCAAAATCAGGCGCCAGATGGTGTACAGGCGGGACGCACCAAGACCATAGGAACCTTCACGGTAGGCTTCCGGCACACTCATCAGGGCTTCTTCCGTGGTCCGGATAATCACCGGCAGGATAACGATGCTCAGAGTAAGTGCACCGGCCAGAATGGAAAAGCCCAGCTTGAAAGTCGAGACAAACAACGTCAGACCAAACAGACCATAAATAATGGAAGGAATACCGGCCAGGCTTTCCGTAGCAAAACGGATTACCTTCACCACCCGACTACCGGGCTGCGCATATTCCGTCAGGTAAATCGCACCCATGATGCCCACGGGCGCCGCAATACCCAGCGACAAGGCCACCATATAGACGGTGCTGACAATCATCGGCCAGATACCGGAGGTATCGCCGGTACGGGTGTAGTTAGACGTCAGGAACGACCAGTTCACATGACCAATACCATTGCTGACGATATGCCAGAGAATCCACAACAGGGTACCGGTGGTAGCGGCGGTGGCCAGGATAATCAGGCCCACCAGCAACCGGCCTTTCCAGCGGCGGATTGCAGGATTCGGCATGGGCCGTGCACGACCGGTGGATTCCGTAATCCCCTCGGTAACCGCCTGGGCAAGACTACTGGAATTCATATTATCGACCTGCCTTCTGTCTGTTCAGGTAAAGCATGGTGGCGTTAAGCAACATGATGAAGATAAACAGCACAATACCGGTGACATACAGCGCGCTGCTGTGCAGGCCGCTGGCGTAAGCCATCTCCAGGGCAATGTTGGCGGTCAGAGTACGGGCCGGTTCCAGCAGGCTGGAAGCGATGATCGGCGCGTTACCCATTACCATGATGATGGCCATGGTTTCACCGATCGCCCGGGCGATACCCAGGATACTGGCCGTCATGATGCCGGAGCGTGCCGCCGGCAGCACCACGTTAAAAATGGTGAACATCTTGGACGCGCCCAGCGCCAGGGAACCTTCACGGTACGTCTGCGGTACGGCGCGAATAGCGGTTTCAGACAGCGTGATCACTGTCGGCAGGATCATCATGGTCAGCACCACGATACCGGCCAGCATGGTGTTACCGGCAGGGACTGAGAATGCCTGCTCAATCAGCGGCACAATCACGACCAGACCAAAGAAACCATAAATGACGGACGGAATACCGGCCAGCAGTTCAATCGCCGTGCGCAGTACAGTGGCGTACCTTTCCGGGGCAATTTCTGCCAGGAAGATGGCTGTCAGCACCCCCATAGGCACACCGATCACCAACGCGCCAATAGTAGAGATCACGGAACCACTGATCATTGGCAGAATGCCGAAGTAAACCGGTGGGCTCCACTGGGTACCGGTGACAAAACTGAAGACACCGGTGTCCACCAGGGCAGGCATGCCCTCGGCCACAATGAACGCGCCGATGGCGCCAATGGAAACCGTACTGACTATGGCGCAGAGGAAAAACAGGCTATGAAAGGCCTTATCCATTCGCGCCTGTCGACTGTTTGCCGTCATATACATTACCGACAGGAATCAACGTCCATCATTGAGAAAAAACTGAAATGCCGGGGCGGCTTATCCGCACCGGCATGACGTGGAATAAATCAGATAACCGGGATGTAACCCTGTTGCGCCACAATCGCCTGACCTTCGCCGGACAGTGCCCAGTCCAGGAATGCCTTGCCGTTTTCAGACAGGGTTTCAGCGTTGTAGAGCAGTACAAACGGACGGGCTACGGTGTACTCGCCAGTGGCGATGGTATCGTTGGACGCTTCAACACCGTTCACTTCCAGTGCTTTCAGGCTGCCATCGACAGTGCCCAGGGAGATGTAACCGATCGCAGACGGGTTCTGTGCCACAGTGGTCTTAACCACACCGTTACCACTGGCCACCTGGGCACGGTTGGAAACAGCGGAGATCACGTTGCCGTTCGCATCCTTGAACTTCAGGTTCATGATGTCTTCGAACGCGCCGCGGGTACCGGAAGCCGGGTCACGGGTTACAACAACGATGGGCTGGTCATTGCCACCCAGTGCTTTCCAGTTGGTGATTTCACCTTTGAAGATATCAGCGATCTGCTCGGTGGTCAGACCGGTAACCGGGTTTTTGCCGTTAACAACAACAGCAATACCGTCATGCGCCAACACTGCCTGGGTAATACCGGCTTTTTCTTCTTCCGGCTTGAGCTTGCGAGAGGTCATCCCAATTTCGCTGGTGCCGTCATTGGCGGCCTTGATACCCGAGGAAGAACCGGTACCCTGCACTTCGACCACAGCGCCGGTATGTTCCTGTTGCCAGGTTTCACCGAGCACTTCCATCACTTCCGTCACGGAGGTAGAACCAGAGACACTTACAGCCCGGGCATCGGTGGAGGAGTCATTACCGCCACAACCCACCAGCACGGCGGACAACCCGATAGCGCTTACGATTGACAGAACGGTCTTCTTCACTGCTTCGACCTCTTGGGGATCAGCTTATCTAGAAATGAACTGGCCTGAGCCAGCAGGTGAGACCGTTATATTTCGCTTAGATGACAGTTTTGTTACAACAACTGTCAACTTATGACGTCTTTACAAAATCATTACCCTGGAAATGACAGCCAAGTCTTGGGGCACTCCCACAGCTCACATGGTTATCAAATCAAACCCGTTTGTCAGAGATAACAAAGCACTTACCCGCTTGTCAGAACACTAACAAAAGTTCATATCAAAAAAATCAGCGCATCGTATGAAAACACCTGCTTCAGCTGCTATGGCCGCAAGGCTTCCACCTTCCCAACGCGGGGCAGTACCCGCTCAGCCATCAACTTCATCCCATGCAACAAAACAGTTTCGCCGTTGTGATGATGGCATACGCCGCCCTTTAGTAGATACAAAACATCACTTATGTGTCATGCCAAGTGGAATTGATCGTGAAGGACATGGAGTCTATATAGAAAAAACAATACCGTTGAATCAACGAATATGCCGTTATGAAGGCGACACTGTTTTCCGATACTTTCCTGAACCTGAGAAAAACAAATTTGTCGTATTTACCTCTGTTGATGAAAATTTTGCTGACTGCATACAATTATCTGCTCGGTTTGTTTCATGGTTGGGCATTTATTACAAACCCGCTGAGGCGTTAATAGAAATAGGCATCAATGGAACAGGCGCGATATCATTCATAAACCATGCACCCGAACCAGAGGCAAATGTCAGGCTTCAGGCCAACTACAATGAAGAGTACATCAAACGATCGGAGAATAAAGTCATTATAGATTCCCGTAAAAAACTGAAAAAATTTCTCACTAAGATCCCCCCCTATATAAAAGCATACGCTCGGAAAGAAATAGCAGAATACACCGAACTATCCTGTGATTACACCAGAGGAAAACAAATTCTGTTGTTCGACGAAAATCCGGTAATCAGGCCAACAAAACCAATTATGGGCACGCTCAAGCATGCATTGGCATTGGATGCCATTCCTGCAGCCCCAGCTTCAGACTCCGATACCAGCTCTGACTCTTATGAGTCTGATTCATCTGATACAGGAGACTCATCTGATATGGAGACAGGATCTCGGGTAAGACCTGAGATGATCGACATGGAAAAAATGCCACCATTATTAAGGCTTTTTAATCAAGACATTATTGTAGTATTACGAGATCGATATGAAAGAAAACCTTTGGGGTATTTGACTAACATTCTCGATTTCATATCAGAAAAATCACAAGAAACAGATATAGCTGAAAAGTACAAAGAAATCTTAAAGTTAATTGCCGAATATAATAAAATTGACAGCGAGAAAGGTAATAAAAACCAATTAATCAACACTACCGCGAGGCTTACTCATGCGGAAAGGAAGCAAGCATCTGATTTTCTAAAGGCAACAAACAATGCTTTTAGCGGCTACATGTTTCATATCACTGACGAAGAGTGGGATTATTTTATCAACACAGGTGAAGCTTGGGATGAAGATCAGCGCTCTCGCAGAAAACGTCGCAAAACCTCATCAAAAATAGCCTGCTAGCAAGCCGACATTATATTTGGACGCAGAAAAGGCGGCACGAAACCGCCACTCTTTATCAACAAGATAATCCCGCAGCTTCCGGCTGATACAGTATCTCAAGCACCTGAAGACGCGTTTTCCTACCATCGGCCATTGCCCAGTCGATTGTGTCGCCACAGCTCAGCCCTATCAGCGCCGCGCCGGCGGGATTCAAAATTGACACCGCCTCATTATCATCGCTATTACGCTTGTCTGGAAAAACCAGACGGCAGGTATGCTCACAGTGCGTCTCCAGATCACGAAACCGAACACGGCTGTTGATCGTCACCACATCCGACGGACACTCACTGCCATCAACCAGCGTCGCGCGGTCCAGCTCATCGAGCAGTAACTCCGCCACCGGCAGCCGATCGATGTCAGGCTGCGCCAGCAGTTGCTCCAGTTTTCTTGCGTCTTCCCGGTTAATAATCAGTCTTGCTTGCGTCATTGTGCTCTCCTGTCACTCAACGACCACAGTCAATACGCCCAGTCCCTGAAGGGGACAGGCGCTTACAATCATTACGTTTTGCGATGCCCGATAGCCAGGCAGAAAAGAGTACGGTAGTAGCAGATAGTATTGTCAGAACGGTATACACGGGATCATCGTGTTTTTCACTCTGTATTTACCGGCTTGCAACTTTAGCCGGTAAATACAGCGTATGGCTTCACGGCCATGCATGGCAGGCTTATGCTATTTCGAATAACTAAGCCCTCACCCGTTTTTGAGCTCTTCCAGCTCTGCCCAGCGATCCATTTTTTCCTCGATCAGGCCGGCCAGGTCAGTCAAACGCTGCAGCACCCGGGACACTTCCTCCTGATCTTTCTGGTAGAAGCCAGCTTCTGCTGTCAGGTTCTCCAGCGTCTGCTGCTCTTCTTCCAACTGTTCAATCTCAGCCGGCAGGCCATCCAGCTCACGCTGCAACTTATAACTGAGTTTCTTTCCTGACGCAGGCTTTGGTTGGGATGGTGTTGCCGCTTCTTTGGCAGTCTGCGTTTCTGTTGGTTTCAGGACTTTCTCACCGGACTCCACCAATCGCTGCATGGAACCGCCCTGCCGCAACCAGTCCTCAAAGCCACCGACATACTCGCGCACCACACCATTGCCTTCAAATACCAGGGAGCTGGACACCACATTATCCAGGAACGCACGGTCGTGACTGACCAGCAGAACGGTACCGGGAAAATCAACCAGAATGCTTTCCAGCAGTTCCAGGGTTTCCACATCCAGGTCATTGGTCGGTTCGTCCAGCACCAGCACGTTGGCGGGTTTACTGAATAAACGAGCCAGCAACAGACGGTTACGCTCGCCACCGGAAAGCGCCTTTACCGGCGTCCGTGCCCGCTGAGGCGAGAACAGGAAGCTTTCCAGGTAACTGATGATATGGCGGCTTTCCCCATTGATGGTGATCCGCTCACGGCCTTCCGCCACGTTGTCGATAACGCTCTTTTCCAGATCCAGCTGCTGACGCATCTGGTCAAAGTAGGCGACTTCCATCTTGGTGCCGTGACGGATCGTACCCACGCCAGGCTCAAGATCACCCAGAAGCATTTTCAACAGTGTCGTCTTACCCACACCATTCGCGCCGATCAGGCCAACCTTGTCCCCCCGCATCAGGGTAAAGCTGAAATCATGCACCAGGGGTTTGCCTTCAAATCCCTTGGAGATACTCTGTGCTTCCACCACCAGTTTGCCGGAACGCTCGGCCGCATCCAGTGAAAAGGTCGCTTTCCCCTGAACGTTCCGGCGCGCCAGTCGCTCTTCCCGCAACGCTTTCAGCGCACGCACACGGCCTTCATTACGCGTACGACGGGCCTTAATTCCCTGACGAATCCAGACCTCTTCCTGGGCCAGTTTTTTATCGAACAGAGCATTCTGTTCGGCTTCCACTTCCAGCTGGTGCGCCTTGCGTTCGAGGTAAGTCTCATAGTTGCAGTCCCAACTGGTCAGCTGACCGCGATCCAGCTCAAGGATGCGTGTTGCCAGCGCCTTTAGGAAAGAACGGTCGTGGGTGATAAACAGTAACGCACCCCGGAAATCTTTCAGCTGCTGTTCCAGCCAGGCGATGGTGATGATATCCAGATGGTTGGTAGGCTCGTCCAGCAATAACAGATCCGGCTCACTCACCAATGCCCGGGCCAGCTCCACCCGACGGCGCCAACCGCCGGAGAGTTCGCCCATGGTTTTGTCCGCCGGCAACTGCAGCTTCTGGATAGTCTGTTCAACACGTTGCTGCAGCGCCCAGCCATCCATAGCTTCCAATTGACTCTGTACCCGCTCAAGCTTTTTCATGTCCGCATCCGTCTGGATATTCATGGACAACTCATGCCAGTCAGCCAGCAGCTGCCCGACCGTTTCCAGCCCGGATGCCACCACATCGTAAACCCGCTTGCTGTCTGCCACCGGCAGATCCTGGTTCAACATGCCGACCTTCAGGCCAGGTTTGCGCCAGATATGGCCGTCATCCGGTTGGATAGCTTCGGATGCCGCTTTGAGCAGCGTGGACTTGCCAGCGCCGTTGCGGCCAATCAGACAGACCCGTTCACCGGGTTCCAGTTGCAGGCAGGCTTTGTCCAGCAGAGGGTGATCGCCATAAGCGATGGAGACATCATCAAAACGTATAAGGGTCATGGGACTGCGCACATCCTGGCAAGCGTCTGAAAATGCGGGAAGGATAACGATTTGAGGCGGTGGACGCCATGCATACACCGCAACCGGGACAACACAGGGTCATCCCGGACAACCGTCGGCTACTGGTCAATATCCAGATTACCGTTGTTCAGCAAGCTGTTGAGAATATCGGCTTCAGAACCCAGTGATGACAGATCAACGCCGTCCAGCACGATCTTCTGCACGGTCTGGCCGTTAGCACTGTCTTTCACTGAGATTTCAGTATTTCCGTTCACAAAGGCCAGATCAAGGAAGGAATCAATCGTTGCAGCGGATTCACCCACCAGCATATCACTGAGATCCAGTACATCGCCGTCCGCTGTGCTGAAATCCTCGATCGTATCCGTCGCTGGAGCCGACGAGGTACCCTCATCGCCGCTGTTGAAGCGGAAGATATCTGCGCCAGTGCCGCCCGTTAACAAATCGTCGCCATCACCACCGATCAGAACATCGTTACCACCCAAGCCAGAGAGGTGGTCAGCCTGTGCGGTACCATTAAGGATCTCATTGCCACTCGTACCATCAACGGCAATATACTCGTTGCCAATGCGAACGGACGTATCATCAATGTAGGTACCATACTGTCCGGCCCAATTCTCACCATCGTCCCCGCCATGCTCAATATAGATGGATCTCACACCACTGCCATAATTACTGAACGTCGTCCCGGCTTCTAACCAGTCAGTGGTAGCCGTTAACACACCGGAATCGAACGAGTCGATCACACTGCCATCCGCCGCTCTCAACTCAACCTTCAGGTAATAGGTATCATCATTGCCGTAATCCAAGACCATTTTGTACCAGTCACTGACAGCAATCTCTGGCGCGGTGTCGAGGTAATCGGCACTAAACCCGTTAGACAGCAAGTCTATCGTCTGGTGCTTAACAGAAGTATTGTGAGATGTTGTCCAGGAACTCCCATCCCCATCATGGCTTTCTGTAGATGACACGCTCCAGTCTTTACCGTGACCCGATATTACCGTCCAGCCATTAGTACCATCCGTTGCGCCAGCATTGGTCACCAGGTTATCCGACTGGGTGGCAGCATCTTGCGTCGTTACATTGAAATTTTGTTGAGTACTGGAATGGGTTCCGTCACTCACGGTAAAGGCAAAACTGGTATTGGTATCTGCCGTCACGGATGGCGCTGTAAACTGCAGTTTTGAAATATCAGCCGCTGCTATAACCTGATTAACATAAACCGCAACGCCATCGTATGTCAGCGAACCATTGACGGGTAACGACTTGATAGTGACTGAGTGCAGGCTATCCCCATCGGCATCATTGAAACCAAAATCATCAGCCGTAAAGACATACGCCTCTGACTCAGCAGTCACCAACGACATCGGTGTTGCCGTCGGCGCATCATCAACCGCCGTTAGATTGAAATTGAGGGTTTCTGCGGCGCTCTCCGCCGTACCGTCGCTGACCTTGAACTGGATGTTGGCATAGTTATCGCCATTGGCATTGGCTGCCGGGGTAAACACGAGATTCGGAATATCAGCGGCTGAAATCTGCTGATTGACTGTAACCGCCACCCCATTTAGCGCTAGTGCCCCCGCGGCAGGTAGTTGCGTAATAGTCACTGAATGAAGCGCATCGCCATCCGCGTCACTGTATCCAAAGTCACTGGCATTGAAGGTATGGCTATCATCCTCATTTAAGCTAATAGAATTGGAAACAGTATCAATGCTCAGGTTGTCTATTGCCCACTCGTCATATCCAGTACCGGCATGATTGTTACTTTGAATTAACCGGAACTGGACGTTGGATGATTGCAAATCACCCGACAGCGTCTCATTTACGGAGTTCCAGCTACCTGGTGGATACTGAGTGAGAGAGTAAGTCGTGTGCGTTACCCACGTAGCACCATTGTCGGTCGAGTACTGTAATGACACCTCGTCACCTGCATCGACCAATTCACCACCATTTGAGCCATCACCGTAAATCAGACTGAATGACAGCGTCCCACCGCCTGAGGTATCAAACGACGCCGTTGTAACAGAGCGTTCACCAGCACCTCCAAACTGCAGAGCATTACCATCACTGCCAGAGAATGTGGTGCCCAACGTGCCATTCGACAGTGTCAAATTCTCTGTACCACCGGCGTTAAAGTCCCACGTCTCTGTAAAGCCCAGATCAACCGTCGGTGCGCTGTTGACGTTATCCACATTGAACGTCATGGTTGCCGGCGCACTTTCCAGACTGCCGTCACTGACGGTAAAGGTAAAGTTCGCGTAATTCGCTCCATCCGTGTTGGCATCCGGGGTAAAGACCAGGTTCGGAATTTCAGCCGCTGTGATCACCTGGTTAGCCGTCACCGCCGAACCATTGAGTGTCAGGCTACCGGCGGCCGGCAGCTGGGTGATCTTGATGGATGAAAGGCTGTCACCATCCGCATCAGAGAATGAGAAATCACTGAGACTGAAGGTGTGACTGTCATTTTCATCCAATGTCACGGTATCAGCCGCCGTTGTTGGCGCATCATCCACCGATGTCACATTGAAGCTCAGGGTTTCTGCCGCACTCTCCGCCGTGCCGTCACTGACCTTGAACTGGATATTCGCATAGCCGTCACCATGGGCGTTAGCCGCCGGTGTAAAGACAAGATTCGAAATATCCGCGGCTGAAATCTGCTGATCAACAGTCACCGCTGCGCCATTCAGTGTCAGACTGCCTGCTGCAGGAAGCTGGGTAATCTTGACGTAATCCAGTGAATCACCATCAACATCGTTAAACCCAAAGTCAGCCGCTGAGAAGGTATGACTGTTATCTTCCTGTATTGTTAACCCATCCGGTGTCTCACCTCCGGTCACCAGGTTATCAATACTGGGACGAAGGTTGGATGGCCCGCCCGTATTGGCAATAACTCTCAATTCGGTAATATTACCGACGCCTACAGACACCGTAGCCCAGTTGTTCCAGTCAAAATTGCTGCTTAAATCAACCGTACTACTCCAAACCTCTGTGGCGCCATTATAAGCCTCTATCGTGATCGACTGATTCGAAGGCATTGTCCCGTAAACAAAACCTTGCCATGGCAGTGGATTGATATCGAAGCTTTGTATATAGGTCGGCGTCGAGAATGTTAGAGAGCTGTTATTATCAAAGTTGTTTGCATAAATATGTCCACCGCCGGTGGTATTGTGAGTGAAGTTCGACTGTGTCAATCCATAATTCGAACTATCAAAGGTGTACGTTGTCTCTGGAGATGAATCAGAAGATGAACCGTAGATATCGCCTTCTATCGTTGGTGCGTCATTGACACTGGTAACGGTAATGGAAGCCGTAGCAGATTCCGAGCTGAATGCCGATGAGCCGCCTGTTGTAGTAGCATCCCCATAACTGCCAACACTGCCTGCGCTTTGATCCCAGGCGCGGAAGCTAAACGTCGAACTACCGTTGTAGTCATCATTAGGCTCAAACCGGACCTGGCTAGTGCTTCCCAGCAACAGGGCATGGTCTTCACCTAAGCTGCCATCATCAATATTTTGCCAGGTCGTTCCACCATCAACGGAATACTTCCAGGTACCGTTACTGTTATCAACACTGGTAATCGCCATCGCCTGTGCCGCTGAGCCATCCACATCCTCCAGCTGGTTGGCATCCTGAAGGATCTCCGCAACCGTATTGCCATTACCCGGTGTGCTGTCTTCGGCAATACTGGTCAGCTCATGGGTGAACAGGTGGTCAATATGCACATTGTCGATAACATGTTCTGCAGCCAGTCCACCTGTCGAACCTGTGAAGCCCAACTTGAGATTGGCGGGCAGGGTAAAGCCCTGGGCGGCAAGGTCATAGTTATTGATCACCGTCTGCCAGGTCACACCATTGTCCCAGCTCATTTTCACCGTCAGGTGCTGGTCAGGTGTCAGCTCAACGTCCACCTTGCGGAACGTTGTCCCGTTGATACCGCCATAACCCGCTACGCTGACGCTGTGGAATTCCGTACTGCTGCTGTTGATCAGATGCACCTGATCATTACTGTACTCGTCAAATCCGATCGCCAGGTATTCATTCTCCATGCCGTTGACACCGAGACCACCACCATGGCCACCGACAGCAAAGTTACTGCTGTCCACCTGGTCACCATCCACCAGCACCAGCGCAAGCCCATCCGCAGTACCATCCGCCTTGAAGTCAAAGGTGGTATGCAGCCCCCCGGAACTCGCGATGGACGTATCCCAAAGCACAGCACCGGCCTGACTCAGGCCATTGGTGGTCAGCACCGCCTGGCCACCCGTGATTGACGCGGTACCGTCTACTGCCCAACCATCACTGCTGTCAAAGGTCTCCGTCATTCCTGCAATGGTTGGCGCATCATTCACCGCGGTCACATCCAGCGTCATGGTTTGTGCAGCACTTTCCAATCCGCCGCTATCAGTCACACTGAACTGGAAGCTCGCATAATCATTGCCATTGGCATTCGCTTCCGGCGAGAAGACCAGATTGGAAATATCCGCAGCGGCAATCACCTGGTTAGCCGTTACAGCCGTACCATTCAGCATCAGACTACCGGCACCCGGCAGCTGGGTAATCCTGACCGATGACAATGTGTCGCCGGCATCAATATCATTGAAACCAAACTCTGAGGCTGCAAAAGTGTGGCTGCCATCCTCGTTCAATGTCACTGTGTTGTCGGATGCGGTTGGCGCATCATTCACCGCAGCGATATGGACATTGATAGCCTGGGTTGTCACATTCGTGTCGCCGGTACTGCTCTCTGTAGCCGTCGCCGTCACAGTGAAGGTGAAATCATCATGGTTGTTGGTCGTTGGTGTTACGGTCAGGTTCCCCAGATTCCAACCCGACACATCCAGCGCAGCACCGGTAGAGGTCAGTGTATTAGTGCCATCACTCAGTACCACACCGGAAGGAATGCCGCTTAGTTCAATGGCCAGGGTTTCCGATCCATCGGTGTCGGGTGTAGCTACATTCAGTCCAACAGCAATAGTCTGATCTTCCTGACCATAAACACCAATGCCTGTTGGAATATGAGTGTTATCAGCGCTGACGGCCTGAATGGATATGTTATCAAACACAAGATCACTACTGACCGTGGTGCCTGATGTATCCGTTATGCGAAGGATCGCATTTCCCGAGGCGATACCGGTGAAACTGAGATTCAACTGCTGGTAATTAGAACTATTGGTATCGACATCCTGTGTAGCGAGTACCGTACCGGTAGCTGAATCAATGACTTCTATACGCCCAGCCACAGGATTGGTATTCCAGCTTCTGTAATCCAGATTCAGAGAGTAATTAACATCCGGGTGGATAGTAAAAGTCTGCTCCGCTACACCGTTGACGGGGGCTTCAGCTGCACTGAACACCAACGAATCCGAGATCACCGTGCTACTGCCACTCAGATTCCAGCCATTCGACGTGTTAAAGCCTCCATTGGAAATCAACTCTGTATCCAATGTCAGATCACTGTATACATCATTGCTGACGGCCACCGTTGGGGCATCAACAACCGCTGAAATATTGAATGTCAGCGTTTGGACACTACTGCTGAGTTCTCCATCACTGACGGTAAACTGCAGACTCGCTGCTCCCGTGCCACTGGCATGTGCTGCTGGTGTGAACGCCAGATTAGGAATATCTGCTGCTGAAATCACCTGGTTGGCGGTTACGTCAACACCATTGAGCGTCAGGCTACCCGTTGCCGGCAACTGCGTAATCGTGATGGATGACAGGCTGTCTCCCGCATCAACATCACTGAACCCGAATTCAGTCGCCGTAAATGTATGGCTAGCATCCTCATCCAGTGTGACCGTGTTGTCGGAAGACGTGGGTGCCTCATTGGCATTCACCACCGAGATGGCAATATCCTGCTCGGAACTCAAACCACCGGCGTCTACGACACGTACACGCACGGTATGGGATGTTGCGGTTTCAAAATCCAGCAGGGAACTGTTGGCTACCGTAATGGTTCCGGTATTTCCGTCGATGGCAAACCGGCCACCGGCATCATCCACCAGTGAATAGGTCAAGGTGTCACCGGTATCAATATCGGTGGCGACCGCCTTGCCGACCACCGTTCCATTGGACGCGCCTTCACTGACCCGGTTACCGCTGAGATCCAGCGTGGTACTGTAAACATCGTTATCCGTACCATGATCCGACGTCCAGGTAATGAGCAATTCACCACCAGCCAGCTGGGTGACCTCAGGATCGGATTGATTACCCGTGGTTGTGGTGTTGATCTGGATTTCATCAGTGAGTGCATTCCCGGTTGCATCAAAGTGACGGCCATAAATGCCCTGCCCATCACCATCCTGACCATCCGAGCGCCAGATCACGAAGAAACTACCGTCAGCCAAGGGTTCTATGGTGACATCCGCCTGGGTGCCGTCAGTAGTTGTGTTGATCCTGACCGGGCTGCCACTGGCGGTGCCCGTGCTGGTCCAGCGCTGGACGTACAGGTCGTCACCACTCTGGTAGGCGGTCAGCAGCTCACCACTGTCGAGGACTTCAATATCTACTGTTTTGTCATCAGCAGGTGCAGCCCCCCCATAACTGACAGGGCCTGCAACACTGTTGCCACTGGCGTCATAGATTCTGAATGAGGCTGAATCACTACCAGTACCTGTCCCCCGCCAGGTCACAGCAAAGCCGCCATTATCAAGGGCAACAATATCCTGTGCTCCATTGCCCCAGCCATCAACACTGCCAACCACAATATCGCTGGTTTCAGTACCGCTGGCATCATAGATTTTCACATGCACATTAAATCCATCAGCGGCATCGTAATACGCTGTCGCAAACTGATTACCACTGAGCGCAACCAGTTTTGTCAGATACTGGTGGTCTCCGCCAAGGGTGAATTCACTTTGGATTTCTGTGCCATTCTGATCAAAAACACGCATGTGAGCGCGGTTATAGGTCATTGACTTGGATAAATCCCAAGTAACGGCAAAATTACCATTATCCAATACAGCAATTTCTGGTTTACCCAAATACTGATCACTACTAGGAGCCGTTTCATTAACCTGAATTTCAGAGCCATCCTGCAATCTGGCCCGAATAACATGACTACCACCTTCCTCTGAGTACCAGACAGTGATAGAGCCATCTTGCGTACTGTCAGAATGTGCTGCATCCTGGTTGCCTGTCGTCACCGTACTATTGACCCGGGTTTCAGTATTCACCTCAGGATCCAGTAATGTTTCAAGCACCGGCGCGTCATTCACGCCGTTGACCGTAATCGTTGCTGTCGCCGTTGACTCCAGTCCCTCATCATCACTCATGGTATAGGAAACAGTAACAGTGGCGCTTTCGCCGGCAGCCAGATAGCTGAAATCAGAGCCTGGGTTAAACTGAAGCTGATTCCCCACAATACTGACCGAGCCGCCAGCCGTTGTACGGGTTCCGGCACTGTCGGTAATACCGGTGATACTGACATTGTCCAGACTGAAGTTTGCGGAACTGTCGCTACTGTCCACATCTGTATCATTCGCCAATACATCAACTGTCAATGTTGCATTGGCGGCCGTGCTCTCGGCATCAACAACCGCAACCGGTGCATCATTGTTGCCTGTGATCGTAATCGTGACCGTGGCCGGCTCACTGGTGTCGTTAGCCGTACCGGAATCGTCCACCGCTTCGTAGGTAAACGTGACCTGACGGGTTTCTCCCGCAGCCAGGTCCTGGAAGTCGCTGCCCGGGTTGAAGCTGAACGTGCCGTCACCGTTATTAGTGACCGATCCTTCATCCGGCTGGGTCAGAATGTTGAAGGTGTGGGTATCGGTGGTATCCGCGTCCGTGGCACCGAAGTTACCCGTGACAGCTGCACCATCTTCCGTGGCACTGATACTCTCAACCGCTGCGGTGGGTTTGTCGTTGGTACCCGTGATCGTAATCGTGACCGTGGCCGGCCCACTGGTGTCGTTAGCCGTACCGGAATCGTCCACCGCTTCATAGGTAAACGTGACCTGACGGGTTTCTCCGGCAGCCAGATCCTGGAAGTCACTGCCCGGGTTGAAGCTGAACGTGCCGTCATTATTATTGGTGACCGATCCTTCATCCGGCTGGGTCAGGATATTGAAGGTGTGGGTATCGGTTGTGTCCGCGTCCGTGGCGCCGAAGTTGCCCGTGACCGCTGCGCCATCTTCCGTGGCACTGATACTCTCAACCTCAGCAGTCGGCTTGTCGTTAGTACCCGTGATCGTAATCGTGACCGTGGCCGGCTCACTGGTATCGTTGGCCGTACCAGAATCGTCTACCGCTTCATAGGTAAACGTGACCTGACGGGTTTCTCCCGCAGCCAGGTCCTGGAAGTCGCTGCCCGGGTTGAAGCTGAACGTGCCGTCACCGTTATTAGTGACCGATCCTTCATCCGGCTGGGTCAGAATGTTGAAGGTGTGGGTATCGGTCGTATCCGCGTCCGTGGCACCGAAGTTACCCGTGACAGCTGCACCATCTTCCGTGGCACTGATACTCTCAACCGCTGCTGTTGGTTTGTCGTTAGTACCCGTGATCGTAATGGTGACAGTTGCTGCCTCACTGGTTGCGTTTGCAGCGCCGGAATCATCCACGGCTTCATAGGTAAACGTGACCTGACGGGTTTCTCCGGCAGCCAGATCCTGGAAGTCACTGCCCGGGTTGAAGCTGAACGTGCCGTCATTATTATTGGTGACCGAGCCTTCGTCCGGCTGAGTCAGAATGGTGAACGTGTGGGTATCTGTCGTATTGTCATCAGTAACAGCAAAATTACCGCTGATCGCTGTCCCATCTTCTGTTGCGCCGACATTGACAGCCTGCGCCACCGGCGTACTGTTCGTACCACTCACCGTGATCGTAGCCGTTGCCGTTGATGTCTCCCCTGAGTCATCACTCATGGTATAACTGACTGTGACTGTCGCACTTTCTCCTACAGCCAGATAATCAAAATCACTGCCAGGCACAAACTTCAGCTGGTTGTTTTCTATCGATACCGTACCACCATTGATCGTACGGGAACCTTCCGAATCCGTGATACCGGTGATGTTCACATTATCAAGGGAGAAATTTGACGAGTTATCATCACTATCAACATCCGTATCATTAGCAAGAACATCCATCAATAGTGTTGATCCTACTGACGTTGTATCACTGTCAACAACAGCGACCGGGGCATCATTTGTCCCGGTAATCGTTATAGTGACTGTCGCCGGTTCACTCGTATCGTTTGCCGTACCGGAATC
>NZ_BAABFL010000022.1:0-1830 GCF_039540975.1 Kistimonas scapharcae | reverse complement strand
CCGGTTGATCCCCTGCGGTACCTGCACGAGTGACCTCTACGGCGACACCGGTATGGGTGCCGGATACATAAACGGCATTGTACGCAGGCTCAGCCCGCCATTCCGCACTCATGCTGACCATCATGCTCTCGGGAACGCTGTGGCTGACCACAGTACTTTCATCCTGCCAATGCCAGGGACTGAACAGATAGCGTGGCTGGATCGTCAAGGCGTCACTGGCAGCGGCGGGGATAACCACTGCACCAGCGGTGGTGGCTATTCGGGCAATGACCTGCATAGGCGTCAGATCCTGATAGGAAAGAACACCCCCATCTATCGTCCAGTCCGGCGTGGTTCCATCTCCGCTGGTATTCCAGTCGATGGAAAAGCCCGTATTAAGCAGTTCATTCTCCATGGCCTGTCGGGCGTTGATGGGAGAAGTCTCAGTATGGGAGCGCCGTGGTGCATAGAGTGCGGCCAGCAGCTTTGTTCGGCTCTCACCCCGGATGGTGTACTGCTCCCGACCAAAGCGCCTGTCGCTGCTGTAGCGCTCTATCATGAAGACCCAGGCCCAGCCGTTAATAACGATCTCGATATGCTTTGGTCCGTCACTGTCAGGTTGCACCCGTGCCAGCGTTGGCCGGTTGTTGACCCTGGCAACCAGCGACCAGGTGAAGCTGTCGATATCCAGGCTGATGGTCAGGTCAGTGATATCCAGCGGCGTTCTGTCCGGCAAGGTAACGGTGTTAATCGTGTTCATGATCAGCCAGGTGTCCTTTTCGGCAGGTCTGTCCGGGGTGGTGGGATCCGGAGGATCGACGGGATCGGTANGTTGCCCGGTTCCATGAGAGAACGTTACGGCTTTCTCTTGGCTGTACCGGTTTGGGTGGAACCTTCTGACCAAAGGCAAACCAGATGCCCGTGTTGTTCTCCGGCGTATACAGCGCATTCCTGAACACAAACGATAGACGGCTGGGCTCCGGTAAGTAGCCGGCCCTGTCGCGGTCATCCGCCGAGTGCGCCATCACCCGAAACCAGCCGCCGGCTAGAGTATTATCCTTACCCGGCGGGTTGCCCCACCAGGCTCCACAGGCGGCCTCTGTGGGCAAAATACTGGCATCCCAGCCTGTGTTGGCGGGAAAGGCATCCTTTGGCTGCACATCGCCCCATAGCCCGCCTGTGGATATCTGGCAGGATTGCCCGTTACCCCAACCCTGGTCGGTATGAACGTCCTGACCCGGTATTTTCCTCCATGCCGGCTGAAAGACTGGTTCCGGCCTCTGTGATGCATCCCTGACATGCAGCTTCACAGCGCTTTCCGCCTGCTCACCAGGACGCCACCCTGCTCCCGTCATCGCTTCATTGCGGGTAGCCTTTTGCCAGTCACTTTGCCAGCGGCGTATAACGGATGGCGCTACCGGCCAGCTATCAGGAGGAGGTTTGACTGGCTCACCGAACGCTACATCCAGTGAAATGCCTGCCCCATCCGGCACTGAATAATCATGGCTACCCTCCAGTGTCAGACTCGCAGGATCCGGAATGTAATCAGCCATCGCCAGTGCTGTTGCTTATGGCCGGCAGCAAAGGGCCATGGACTATGGCCTGATAGAAAAGACGTGCTTTGAAGACTGCGGTTCCCACCAGTCCGGTGTTGGTGCTGCCGTCATCTACCCACCACTCGGGTTCTGATGAGCCTGATATCCCTTCTGCCAGACACTCATAGACGAAGCCGGCAAACCTACCTGTTGTGGGGTGAATCACATCACCCACAATGTAACGGGTATTCACCTGCCAGGTATCGCCATAGTCATCCATGGCAAGCACCAGTACCGGTTCTGCAAAGCCGTTCAG
>NZ_BAABFL010000021.1:0-664 GCF_039540975.1 Kistimonas scapharcae | reverse complement strand
GTTTTGTGCAAAAACTGTACTCTGTTGCCAAAAGTACGGCCAGCTTGCTCACATTCCCAAGGTTAAGCGGGATTTAAGGCTTAATAAGAGATAACTTAAGCATTCTGGTATCATTAGAGTGAAGTCAACCGGCTCTTTATTGCAAAACTGTAAACATATATTCTTTCCTGATTACCACCTAACATAAGCCATTCTCCCGTCTAATCTTACGACACTGGTTTTCCTTGGGTTAGGAGACGTGTCATGGCCANGGGCAATGCCGCGATCAGTTTTTCAAATGGCGCTGGCCGAACGGATTTGAATGCCCTCTGTGTTGTTGCCGCGAGTATTGCATCCTGAAAACCCGCGAACTCTACCAATGTAACCGTTGCCGCCATCAAACGTCATTGACGAGCGGTACCATTCTTGAAGCCAGCAAGTTGCCCTTCACCACTTGGTTTCTGGGCATGTTTTTAATGACTCAAACCAAGAATGGCATATCAGCCCTGGAGCTTTCGAGACAGCTTGGCGTTTCTTATAACGCCGCGTGGCGCCTGAAACACAAGCTTATGCAAGTCATGAAAGAGCGGGTGACAGCCGTTCCCTGCAGGGGCATGTGCAACTGGATGATGCCTACTGGGGTGGTGAAAAACATGGCGGCAAACGGGGACGAGGTTCTGCAAAC
>NZ_BAABFL010000020.1:0-7084 GCF_039540975.1 Kistimonas scapharcae | reverse complement strand
AAGCGTCGCGGCGGCAGCACCGGACTGATACCTGTGGGTAACTGCTCGGCGCTGGAAATCTCCTTTGAAGAGGAGAAAAAGGAACAGAAGGACTACACCAGCCCCGGGGGCGGAAATACCAACGTGGTATCGCGTATCGACAATGTGACAGGCTCGCTGACCGTACTGGATATTACCGCTGACAATCTGGCCCTTGGTCTGCGCGGTGCAGTAACCACCGAAGCCGGTGGCAACACCGTCACCGATGAACTGATCGCCGCCACCGGCGCTGATGGTGAATTGCTGCCGTTTGCCTTTGTGCCGGATACCACCACTATCACCGTTACCGATGCAGTCAACAGCACGGCGCTGGCAGAAGGTGTGGATTACGACATCACCCCCAACGGCATCACGGTGATCGGCTCTGGCACTATCAGCAATAATGGTGTTCATGCCACCTACGACAAGGCCCCGCAGGAAATCCTGCAGGCGCTGGTGGAAGCTGGACAGGAGTTCACCCTGTTCTTCGACGGCCTCAACGAAGCACAATCCGGCAAAGCGGTGGCCATCACCCTGCACCGCATCAAGTTCTCGCCTGTGCAGAGCCTGCCATTCATAGGCGATGAGTTTGCAGAGGCATCCATGGAGTTTGAGGTGCTGTCAGATAACACCATCACCGGCGCAGGCATCAGCCGGTTTATGAAGGTGGTGCAGGCGGTTTGAGGCATGAAGCAAAGCGGTAATGACTGACAAGGGTGTCATCCAGATCAACAACACGGGAACCTGCTGTCTGTCTGTCTGTCTGTATGTCTGTCTCCATTAGAATATGGTATTCATGAAAACATGGTAGTGGCGATGAACTCAGCTAATTCAACAATTGTGGTTTCTGCACCTTCCGCTTGGGCACAACTCGATCATCATCAAATCCAAATTATAGAGGTTTGTCGACCATGGCTCGATTCAAGACAGGTATTAATCAGAGCGCCTAAACAATTAGACAGGGTTACACTCCCTTTTACAGAGGAGGAGCTAGATGGGGCTTTCATTACCGGCTATGACATAGGGTTTCTAGACGGCTTGAGGGCTCAGGTGCCTCAATCTTCCGGCACGACTTCAGTTGGATTGGGAATACAGGATTTAGCTGCTTCAATCCCTTTATCTGCAAGGTCAACAACACATTCATCCGTTGATCAGCCTCCCCACGCTGAAAATCCACCGCCTCTGGAAGCATTGCAAAGATTAGTTGGTAGCATTGGGGTTGATAAATCGGCTGATAAAGCAAAGAAACAAGATAATCCCATGCTTAGAAGTTTACTGGATGCTCCACAAACCCCTGTTCAAGTACCTGTTAGTTCATACAGTTGCGAACATTGCAGAGAAACGTTCCAAACACAAGAAGAGCGGCAGATACACATATTTTTCAAACACAATAAGTGAACAAACCACGATCAAGAATGTAGCAGCTTTCGCAATACTTTTACCCTGAGTCCATCTTTACCGTCTTTCAAAAACATAAACCAAGGCATAGTTCAGGAGCCAACGGAATGGCCAGAGTGACCCAAGGCGTAATGAACATCATCATTCGCGCCAAAGATCTCGCCAAAGGGACGCTGGCGAAGGTTACCCGCCAGCTGCGCGGTATGGGGGATGAAAGCCGTAACACCGAAAGTCAGTTTTCCCGCCTTGCGCGTTCTTTCCGAAATCTGCTGCTGGCCGGCACCGGTTTCTATGCTCTGAAAAGAGCCATGACAGGCGTACTGTCTACCGGTGATCAGTTTGAACGTACCGCTGTTCAACTTAAGGCCGTCATGGGCAGCGTAGAGGAAGGTGAAAAAGCCTTCGCTTGGATTCGTGAGTTTACCCAAAACACCCCGCTGCAATTACAGGACGTCACCAACGCCTTTGTTCTGTTGCGTAACTTCGGCTTTGATCCCACCGACGGCACTATGCAAAGCCTGGTGGATATGAACGCCAAGCTGGGTGGTTCACAGGAAAAACTGCAGCGCATCACCCTGCAACTGGGGCAGGCCTGGGGTAACCAGAAACTCCAGTATGAAGAGATCAAAACCCTGATCGAAAACGGTGTCCCGGTCTGGGATCTGCTATCGCAAGCCACCGGTAAAAACGTTACCGAACTTCGAGCCCTAAGCGCTCAGGGCAAGCTGGGGCGTGACGTTATCCGTGGGCTGATTGATGCAATGGGGCAAAGTTCCCGGGGTGCCGCCGCCGATGCCATGAGCCTGCTCTCCGGTTATGTCTCCAACCTGAAAGACCGCTGGTCTGAGTTTGCCAATCTCGTGGCAGAATCCGGGTGGCTGGATTACATCAAGGACAACCTGCGTCAGCTCAACCAGTCGCTCGAGACGCTCGACAAGAACGGCAAACTGAAGCAAATCGCCCAGTCTATTTCCGATACCTTTATCGGAATAGCTGAATCAGTGAAGGCTTTCTTTGCCGACCTGACGCTGGATGAGCTGGTCGCTAAAACCAAGTCTGGCTTGCAGGGCATTGTAGACGCCACCGGCCCAACGATTCAGGCATTCACACTGCTCGGCAACTCGGTCAAGTTGATCTTTAACAGCATTACCTCAGCGGTTAACGGACTACAGGAATCGCTGAATCTGCTCGGTGCCAAGGTCAGTGGTCTGGTGTCTGATATTGCCGGTGCTTTCGGCAACGAAGACCTGCAGAAAAAAGCGGAGCTGATGGCCGATGGGCTGGAGGATCGGTTTAATACACTGGCCGAATCCGTCCGGCAGGATGCCGGGGATATGAAAGATGCTCTCGCCGGATTTGCTGATGCCGTGACTGTGGACGTTCCGAAGGTTGCCCGGGCTGTGGATAACGTTAAAACCACGCTCACTCAGGCCAACGACGACATTCAACAATCCAATACCGAAACTGCCGCCAGCTCGTCCAAACTCTATGCCGATATTCAATCCGCCATGGATGCCATCGACGCCTCGGACACCAGCGCCGAACTGGCCGACATTGGTGTCGTCCTCGCCCGTTCTTACACTGAGCAGAAACTGTCGGCAGAGGATTACCAGAGTGCAGCAGAAAAGCTGAAACGGAAACTCAAGGAGCTGAAAGAAGCTGCCAAAGACACTGCCTCCGGTTTTCAGTCGATTAAAAGCGACGGTGGTGAGGCATATTCCGGTATCAGACAGAGCGCCGGTAACGCTCAGTCGATCACCGGTGTCATGGCTAACCATATCAACGGCATTACCCAAGAACTCCATGCCATGAGTCCGTCGGCAGAGAAAGCCTTTCAAGCCATCAATGCTGGTAACAGCAGTGACAGTATTCGCGACACGGGCAATGAAATAGAAAAACTCAAGGAGCAATTGGGCAAAGCCCGAAAGAAGGCAGAAGACCTCAGGCAGTCCATGGGACACCTGGAAGCCTCCGGTATCAGCGAGTGGTTCAAGAATACAGCTATCGCGGCAGAGGCCACCAAGGCTCAATTTCTTGAACAGAAAATCACCTTTGAAGAACTGATGCAGGCCTGGCAGAACGGCGAGCTCACCGCACAGGCTTTTACCCGGCAGGCGTCGACTATGGGTAGCAGCTTGAACCTGCTTAATGAGGCAGATTTATCCACACTCAACAACGCTCTGGCTCAAGCCAAAACGCAGATGGATGCCTTGAACAACAGCACCCGTAATACGCTGGAAAGCCTGCAAAGTGAACTCGACCGGTTGCGCGGTGATACTGAGGCGGTGGAAAAACGGAACTTTGAAAAACAGAACCGGGAACTGAAAACCCAGCTGGAAGAAGCCCGTGAAAAAGGTGATGCCGAGTCTATTAATAACCTGGAAAAGTCCCTGCGGCTGAACCGGCAGGTGTACAACGAAAAACGTCGTCAGATTAACGAGGAACAACGCCAGCAGAGTGCTCGAGATCGTGAGCGGGAAACACTGAAAACACCCGTAAACGAATCACAGGCCAAACTGACACCACCCACAGCACTACCGGCAACAAAAGCACCAGCCAATCAATCCGTAACACCGGATCGTACTATCCGGCTGGAGTACCCCGGCGGTGCTGTGGATATCGGCGTGATGGGTAACGATGAACAGAAGCTGCTCAAGGCGCTGGAAAGGGCCGGCATGAGAGCCATCTGATGCAACTGGATACCGTAACACTGCCCGATGACCTGTTGTGGGTAAACGAATATCAATGGCAACCGGTTGAACAGGATACCGAGCGCACCCTGACCGGTGCTTTGCTGGTGCAGGAGCAGGCAAAACGCTATGGGCGTGAAATTGAGTTATCCGGGGAACAGTCAGCCTGGGTCACTCGCGCCACGATCGAATCACTCAAAGCACTGGAAGCGGAAGCCGGAAAAGTCATGACGCTTACTCTTGCTGATGATCGCAGCTTTCAGGTGATCTTCGATCGTAGTAATGGTGCTGCTGTCGGGGCACAACAAGTGCTGCCCTATGCCTACCCCGATAACGATTACCTCTACTCGCTCACCATCAGGCTGCTGACTGTCGCACCCTGATCATTAACGGAGACCCATGGATGGCGATTCTTCCGGACGATGTGAAACTTTACGCTTCACAACGACTCACTGATGAAACAGACGGCGGTGGTCGTGCCACTGGCAATGAAGTGATTGATGGCGATATCAATAACCTGTTCCGTGATATCTCCCGTATTGATCGCACCCTTGGCGATGTCTCTTTGCGGAAGGTGTATGCCGGTGTCAGCACCGACAATACCGATCCTTACCTTGGCGCACACCTGATCATTACCGAGCCGCCGCAGGATGCCAAAGTCGATGTGCTGCTGTTCAATACGGACAGCCAGACCGATGAGCGTACCGAGGCCCGCAACCGGATTGAGTCCTATGTGGTACCGGCAGTGGATGCCTCCTGGGAGTTGTTGGGAGATCAGCTGGTTGGTCAGCGCAGTATCCAGGCCATACAACGGACTGAAGACCGCTTGCCGGAGATTGGCGAAGTCTATCGTCTGCTCGATGAGAATACCGGACAGGAGCAGTACATCCGCATCACGGATGTGTCGGCCAGCACTGAAACCTTCACTATCAGCCGTAATGACACCTATGTGGATTTTATCCGTCGTCGCTTAACGCTGGGTATCAGCTCACCGTTGGAGCAGACCTTTCCCGGCGGGACAGCCACCCCAACCGGTACGGAGCGAAGGGACAGCACCAAACTCACCCGCCTGCAAAGTACTCAGGTCGCGGATGCCGCTAAATACTATGGTGCCTCCCATCTTAACGAAACAGCCACCGCCAGCAGCACCAAAATCAAGGTTAACAGTATCTATGCTCACTTGGTTCCCAGCGCCACCAGTGAAACAGCGGTGATTGATGAGCCCGGTTACAGCGGCAGTCGCCAGATTCTGCCAACGCGCAATGGCACTTTGAATACGACGCTGGTGTTTGGGCATATTCAGGGTAACCAGTCCCGCTCCTATCTGGGAGCCGGCGTGGTGAGAGAAAGTCTGGTACTGGCCATCGACGGTGGTACGTATGAAGACAATGGTGCCGGTGAGTTCAACCATGTCTCAGGCTTCGATCCCTTTGAGCGCATCACCATCGACTATGAAACCGGGCAAATCGACGCCTATCGAACCAGCAGTTACTTTACCGGTAATGCCAGTGCAAACTGGCAACCGGGCACTGCAGCAACCGGCATCAGTGTCTCTGAAGTCGTTCAGATTGAACTACAGAACCGGGGCTTTACCTACACCTTTGCGTTTCCGGAAGAAAAGCCCCGTCCCGGCAGCTTTGTGCTGAGCTACATGGCGCTGGGGAAATGGTATGAGCTGCGCGATCCTGGTAATGGACTGCTGACCGGTAATGGCAGCGGCACCCTTGATTTCGCTACCGGCTCCGTAGCCGTAACCCTTGAGGCCATGCCAGATGTGGACACGGCATTGGTGGTCAGTTACTCCTTGCCGTTTCCCGATGAGCTAACCATCCATACGGGCTCAGCGGTTGCACAACAGCCGGAGGTTCGTCACACCACTGCACATCCAGGGATTAAACCGGGCAGCGTTACCGTGACTTATATCAGCGGTGGCCAAAGCAAAACGCTAACCGACAACGGCGCGGCGATTCTGACCGGTGATGGTTCCGGCAGCCTGATTTATGCGTCGGGAGAACTGGCGTTTGTACCGGATATTTTGCCTGATGCCGGTACTGCCATCACGGTCAGCTATGAGCAGGGCAACCAGATCACCAGCCCGGTTACGGTTGAGGTGGACGGAAGCGGCACTGCAACCGGCACTATTCCCGATGCGCCTCTGCTGCCGGGCAGTGTAAAACTGACGNATCCGATGACAGTTCCGGGGGCTGGAATGGCCGGGCTGGTTCCATCAACTATGCCACCGGCGAGTTCTCCATTGAGGCCGAACAGAACTACAGCTATCAAACCTACAAGATCAACGCCTATGATTTCGAGGTCGCTGGCAAGGTCTATACCCGACAGCGCATCGAGGGCGACACCACCACACTGACGGAAACTTACCAAGGCAATACTATGTCAGTGGTGGCCCAAGAGAACGCTCTGTCTCATCTGCCCGAAACCGAAAGTGTCACCGTGCCGGATTTGGTTATCCGTCTATTGCCCAATACGTCAGAACCTTTGGTGCCGGGCTCCGTGATGTTTGAATTTGGCGGGGCGTTCTATCAGGACCGGGATGGCACCATTATCCGGAATCTCTCCACCGCCACCAATGCGGGCACCATCGTCGGCAGCATTGATTACACCGGTGCACAGGTGACCCTCAGCCAATGGCCGGATGGTGCCAGTCCTGCAGTCAATCTGGTGGCCTCTGCCACAACGGCGGCGGGTTATCAGACCGACAGGGTCGCCTTTCGCACCCCCGGCGCACCGATCCGCAGCGCCAGTTTGCAAATCAGTGCCCTGCGTGCCGATACCGGTGCCACCATCAGTACCCAGGCGGACAACAACGGCTTGATCAGCAGTCCGGAGATGCTGGGTTATATCGATTACCAGAGCGGCTGGTGTCAGGTGGAATTTACCGATGGCGTCAATCCCATCCATGTCATCCCGCAGTCCATCCGTTTCAACAGTGTGGTGCTGACCAGTATTCCGTTGGATAG
>NZ_BAABFL010000019.1:0-712 GCF_039540975.1 Kistimonas scapharcae | reverse complement strand
ATGGCCCAGCTGGCGATCACTTCGTCTGCTTCTTCCCGGCTGAACTTGTCGATCAGGAACTCACGAAGACGGCGAAAAACAGAAGCAATGGTGAGTGTGTCGTAGGGGGCGGAGAACTCCAGTAACCCTTCCTCCTGCTCGTTGAAGGAGACCGGCTTGAGTCCTTTGAGAGCGGGCGGCTGGGCTCCCAGAAACCCCACATGGCGAAGATAGTAAACACCAGGCACCGGATTGTTCGGGCTGTCCGGCGTATAGAAACTGGCGCTGATTTTTTTGTAGCGACCGGCTTTGACCAGTTCCTCGAAATCAGCATCTATCTGGTGGGGTTCGGCTTCCAGTCCGTGTTCGTCAAACCGGAGTTGGCTGACCCAGCCATAGGCAGGACCGTTGTCTTTGGGATGGCCAACGACAATGGGCGCTTCATGAAGGGTGGGATTATAGGCAGCGACTGATGCCTTGATGGCTTCTTCGCTGAACCTGGTCGTGATGCCTGTTGAATCGGTATGGGTACCACTGCGGAAGATATGGATGGGTTTCATAAGGTTTCCTCAGGCATAGAAACATTAAACGCCGCATCGGTTTCGCTTTTGGTACAGGTTATTTCCGGTGATTGTTTCGTTCAGGCGGGGTTCAGCAGAGGAAAGGTAGGATGGAAGGGCAGTAATAAAGATGTTTCACAGGGTACTGGAGGTATTCCTTATGCTTGTTGTCT
>NZ_BAABFL010000018.1:0-4837 GCF_039540975.1 Kistimonas scapharcae | reverse complement strand
GGCAGTGACTTCCAGGATCTGGCAGCGGGAGAAACCCGTCAGGTTACGTTTACCTATGAAGCAGTGGACGATTCCGGTACGGCCAACGATACCAGTGAGCCGGCTACTGTCACGATTACGGTAACGGGTACGAATGATGGCCCAGTAGCCGTTGCGGATAGCGATTCCACACTGGCGACAGCGTCAGTCTCGGTTGATGTAATTGCAAACGATACGGATGTTGATAACGGCGATGTGCTGTCACTGAAAGCCGGAACCGCTTCGGTTGCCAGTGCGATGGCTGCTGGCAATATGGCGCTCACCTTGATTGATGCCGAGCTGAGTCAGAGTGGCAACAGTATTACATTTGACCCGGGTACTGACTTTGATTTTCTTGATGCTGGCGAAACGGCAACGGTTACGATTAACTACACGGTAGAAGACAGTCAGGGAGCGACATCACCCGGCACGTTGACGGTGACAGTAACCGGTACCAATGAAGGACCGCAGGCAGTCGCTGATACCGGCTCAACGACTGAAAATACGACACTGTCGCTGGATGTGCTGGCCAACGATACGGATGTTGATCAGGGCGATTCGGCCACGAATTTCTCACTGGATAATGTGCAACTGGTAGATGAGCTAGGTGACCCGGTGACTGACCAGGGTAGTGTCAGCATTATCAATAACCGGTTGAGTTTTAATCCAGGTAGTGACTTTGACGCGTTGGCGACCGGTGAAACGGCGACGGTCAGAGTACGCTATACCATGTCGGATAGTGCGGGTGAGCAGTCCTCAGCGATAGCCACCATTACTGTTACCGGCACAAATGATGATCCTGTCGCCACCGCAGATACTGCATCGGCTCATGAAAATGAAGTGCTGACCATTAATGTTCTGGCAAATGACACAGATATCGATAGCGACGATGGTCCCGCGAATTTTTCACTGGATACTGTGCAGGTCGTTGATGGCGATGGGAATCCAGTCGGTAATCAGGGGAGTGTCTCTGTCGTTAATAACGAGCTGAAATTTGACCCGGGGACAGACTTTGATTACCTGGCGACAGGGGAGTCGACCACTGTCACGTTACGCTATGTGATGTCTGACAATGAAGGTGCAACATCAACCGCAGATGTAACGGTCACGATTACGGGAACCAATGATGCGCCAGTGGCCAAGGCCGACTTCCCCATCAGTGAGGACGGTTTCTTACCGGCTCTGAGTTCCGCTAATGATCAGGGCTATACGGTAACAGCCAGCGGCCAGCTTAGTGATGCCTTCGCAGCCTATAAAGCATTCGACAATGTGGATGCTTCAGCCACAAATAACTCCAATGCCTGGGCAACCTCTGGAAGCACTGGCTGGTTGCAGCTGGAGATGCCTGAATCGAAGAGTATTCTCCAGTATTCAATCAAGGCGATTGCACAATCACTTGGGCGTGAACCGTCCGAGTGGGAATTCCTGGGCAGTAATGACGGTGTTAATTTTGTTGTGCTCGACAGTCAAACGGGCATCAATGACTGGGGTTCCAGGGAAACCAAGAAATTTACACTGGATGCGCCCGCTGATTACCGCTTCTTCAAAATCAATATCACAGATAATAATGGCGAGGCCTATACCGGTTTCGATGCACTCCAGCTGTATGAAGGGTCTTCGGCTAATGCGACCGGCGAAGAGAATGAAACCCTGACCATTGATGTTCTAGCCAATGATATTGATGCGGACCATAACGACAGTACGGACAATTTTACCCTGCAGACTGTACAGTTGGTTGATACGAATGGGGATCCGGTGAGTGGTCAGGGATCGGTCAGCGTACTAAACAACCAGCTGCAATTCGTGCCAGGTTCTGATTTCGATTATCTGTCTGCTGGCGCATCAACGACAGTCACCGTTCGCTATGTCATGGCGGATAATGAAGGGGAAACATCAGAGTCGACGGTGACCTTGCGCATCATTGGTACCAATGACCAACCGGTGGTTGACCCCGTCTCTGTGGATGCCGGTGACAGCGCATCCGTTAGTGGAACGTTCAGTGTCACAGATACGGATACCAGTGACTCCCATACGTTTACAATTGTGACCCAGCCCGCTGAAGGTACTGTCACTAACAATAATGACGGCACGTTCACGTTCAACCCGGGAGAGGATTTCCGCGATCTGGCGCAGGGGGAAACTCGCCAGGTAACGTTTACCTATAACGCAACGGATACATCCGGTGCGGATAATGCAACCAGTACAGCACAAACGGTCACTATTACCGTTACGGGTACCAATGATGACCCTGTGGCCGTTGTTGATGCGCGATCCATTGATGAAAACGACCAGGTTACGGTCGATGTGATTGCCAATGATACCGATGTTGATAATGACGATGTTCTGAGTCTGAAATCGGGCTCTGTGTCTGTTTCCTCTGCGCTTGCCCAGGGTAATAACGCGATTACGTTGACTGATGCTACGGTTTCCCAGAGTGGTAACAACGTGACATTCAACCCCGGAACCGATTTCGATTTTCTGGGAACCGGGGAAACGGCGACTGTCACTATCACATATCAGGTTCAAGATCAGTCAGGTGCAACGGATGATGGCACACTGACGGTGACAGTTACTGGCAGTAATGATGGGCCGGTAGCAGCAGTCGATAGTGGAGGTACGACAGAAAACGCTGAGTTAATACTGAATGTACTCGCCAATGATACTGACGCTGATCATAACGTTTCACCGGCCAATTTTAGTCTTGATACGGTCGAAATTGTTAATGGTGATGGCGATCCGCTGACAGGAAAGGGCACAGTCAGCATTGTTAATAACCGGCTCAGTTATAACCCAGGCAGTGACTTCGAGAGTTTAGCCACCGGCGAAACAGAGACGATAACGGTTCGTTATGTCATGTCTGATGATGAAGGTAAGACATCTGAGTCGACAGCGACAATCACGGTGACTGGTACCAATGATGATCCCGTGGCAACAGCCGACACCGGCGAAGGTCACGAGAATGAGATTCTGACGATTAATGTACTGAGTAATGATTCAGACATTGACCATAATGATAGTCCCACCAACTTCTCGCTTGATACCGTACAGCTGGTTGATACAAACGGTGATCCTGTTACCGGACAAGGGAGTGTGAGTGTTGTAGGCAATCAGCTGCAGTTCGATCCGGGAACCGATTTTGACTACCTGGCAACCGGTGAAACAGCAACTGTTACAGTGCGCTACAGCATGTCTGATGATGAAGGGGCAGATGCTTCATCGACCGTTACCATCACGATAACAGGTACCAACGATACGCCCGAGGCTCGTGCTGATTTCTCTGTCAGTGAAACCGGTTATATACCTACGCTGACCAGTAATAATGATCAGGGATTCCAAATAACCAGTAGCCATGAAGCCAGCTCTACGTTTGCGGCTTATAAGGTATTCGATAATGTTGATGCATCTGCATCTAACAATGCCAACTCCTGGGCGGCACAGGGCAGTTCTGCCTGGTTACAGGTCGAAATGCCGGAAACCAAAAGTATTCTGCAGTATTCATTAACGGCGATACCCAATACGATTGGGCGCGAGCCATCAGAATGGCGGCTCCTTGGCAGTAACGATGGCGTTAATTTTGATGTTATTGATACACAGTCTTCTGTCACTGACTGGACGTCGAGGGAAACCAAGACATTCAGCCTGTCATCCGCCGCAGAATACCGCTTCTTTAAACTGGATATCACCGATAATAATGGTGACAGCTACACGGGGCTGGATGGATTCCAGCTCTTTGAAGGTACGACCCATTCGGTAGTGGGTGATGAACATGAAGTTCTGACGGTCGATGTACTGGCCAACGACATTGATGCCGATCACAATGATTCGTCAGCGAATTTCACGCTGAATACGGTTCAGATTGTTGATGAAAATGATCAACCTGTTTCAGGGCTGGGAACGGTCACGGTTGATGGCAATCAGCTTCGCTTTGACCCGGGCAGTGATTTTGACAACCTTGCCGCGGGTGAATCAACCAGTATCACAGTACGCTATACGATGTCTGACGATGAAGGAAGTTTATCAACATCTACGGTGACCCTGGTTGTTAACGGAACCAATGACAAGCCGACGGCGGAGGTCGTGATTGTTAATGCCTNGACTTCCAGGATCTGGCAGCGGGAGAAACCCGTCAGGTTACGTTTACCTATGAGGCTGTAGACGATTCCGGTACGGCCAACGATACCAGTGAGCCGGCCACGGTCACGATTACGATCACGGGTACCAACGACAAACCCACTGCTGAAGTTAAGAGTATCAGTGCCACGGAAGATGGTGCAGCGGTCACGGGCAGCTTTGGTGCCTCGGATACGGATACCACCGATACCCACACCTTCAATTTCCTGACCCAGCCCAGCGAAGGTACTGTTACTAACAACAACGACGGTACCTTCAGCTTCAACCCGGGCAGCGACTTCCAGGATCTGGCAGCGGGAGAAACCCGTCAGGTTACGTTTACCTATGAGGCTGTAGACGATTCCGGTACGGCCAACGATACCAGTGAGCCGGCCACGGTCACGATTACGATCACGGGTACTAACGACAAACCAACAGCAGCGGTTGAGAGTATCAGTGCCACGGAAGATGGCGCAGCGGTCACGGGCAACTTCGGCGCCACGGATGCGGACACAACCGATACCCACACCTTCAATATCCTGACCCAGCCAAGTGAAGGCTCAGTCACTAATAACGGTGATGGCACGTTCAGCTTCAACCCGGGCAGCGACTTCCAGGATCTGGCAGCGGGAGAAACCCGTCAGGTTACGTTTACCTACGAAGCGGTGGACGATTCCGGTACGGCTAACGACACCAGTGAGCCGGCCAC
>NZ_BAABFL010000017.1:0-6383 GCF_039540975.1 Kistimonas scapharcae | reverse complement strand
GATGTGTTCCGTGACAAGCTGGAGTACCCACGACTGAAACGTGCGGCTGCCAGCCTGTATCTGGCCTGGAACCCGCAGGCGGTATTGATCGAGGATAAAGGCAGCGGTACCTCGCTGATCCAGGAGCTGCGCGAAGGCGTAAACGCCGGTTATAAAAAGATCCATGTGCCGGTCATCCCCTGCGACCCCAAGGGCGTGAACAAGATAGACCGGTTAGTGGAGGTCAGCAGTCTGTTTGAGGCTGGGCTGGTGCATCTGCCTGAAGCGGCACCCTGGCTGATTGACTACGAGCTGGAGCTGACCATTTTCCCGCTGGCGGGTAACGATGACCAGGTGGACTCCACCAGCCAGTTTCTGAAATGGGCGCACGAGCACCGAGCAAACTTTAGCTTTGCCTCTACCGGACACACCCGCGCAGGCGTCGAGGCCTACGGCGAAAACCCGCACAGTATTGATGAGGATAAAGGTTATGGTGTGGTAAGGGGCCGCAATGATTTCAGGGGTTATTGAGTGCTCACATTTTAACCGGCACAGGGACTAGACAGGACAACACCATGGCAGGCAAGCCAAAACTGGGAGAGCTGGCAAAGGCGGACCACGGCGTCCGGCTGGCGTCGGCCTACACCGCCACCCTGATGGACAACCCCGACAGCGTGCTCAGAGAGCGCGGTCGGGACATGAAGATCTACGATGAAATCCTGCGAGACGATCAGGTAAAACCCACCTTCCAGCAACGACGCCTGGCGGTAATCCAAAGCGAGTGGACGGTGGAGCCTGCCAGTGAGTCTGCTCAGGACAAGGCCGCTGCGGAGTTCATTAAAGAGCAGCTGACCCATATCCGCTTTGACGCCATCACCGATAAGATGCTCTACGGCCTGTTTTACGGTTATGCCGTGGGCGAGTGCCTGTGGGCCTACGATGGCAGCCAAATAGTGCTGGACGATATCAAGGTCCGCGACCGCAGCCGGTTTGTGTTTGATGTGGACGGCAACCTGCGGCTGATCAAGGCCGGTGAGCCCCATCCGGTGAAACTCCCCGACCAGAAGTTCTGGGTGTTCAGCACCGGGGCCAACCACAGCGACAACCCCTATGGTTTGGGACTGGGCCACTATCTGTACTGGCCCACCTTTTTCAAACGCAACGACATCAAGTTCTGGCTGATTTTTCTGGAGAAGTTCGGCCAGCCCACTGCCATGGCCAAGCTGCCGCCGGGACAGGCGGAAGATCCACGGGAACGGGAAAAGGCCCTTCAGGTGCTGGACGCCATCCAGGTAGACAGCGGCATTGTCGTTCCGGACAACATTCTGGTAGAGCTGCTGGAGGCCGCCCGCCATGGCACCGCTGACTATGAAGCGCTGGCAGAGCGCATGGACCGAGCCATCAGCAAGGTGGTGCTCAGCCAGACCATGACCACCGATGACGGCAGCTCACTCTCCCAGGCGCAGGTGCATGAGGCGGTGAAACAGTCGGTGATCAAAAGCGATGCGGACCTGATCTGCGAGAGTTTCAACAACCAGGTGGTGCGCTGGTTAACGGAGTGGAACTTTCCCAATGCCCAACCACCTAGAGTCTGGCGCAATACCGAGCCGGAAGAAGACCTGCTCCAGCGGGCCGAACGCGATAACAAAATCAGCACCCTGGGCTACGAGCCCACCGAGGAGTATATCGAGGAGGTGTACGGCCCCGGCTGGCGGAAAAAACCGGAGCCAATGTCGCAGCCCATTGCAACGGATAACTTTGATCCCGCCTTTGCCGAGCAAGACGCCGTTCATCCACAGCTCGCAAAGAAAAAGGCCGATCGGCGTAAGGATCAACAGGCGCTGGCAGATGCTGCTGACTATTTTGCTACTAGATATCACGCGTTATATGGGAATCAGATAGAAGAATTGTTGTCCTATGCCGAGGACACCGGTGACCTGCAAACATTCAGGTCACATCTTGAAGAGCTACTGGAACAATCATCTTCTTCAGACACTGCAGTAAAAACCATACGTGATGCGGGGTTCTACAGCAGGCTAATGGGAATATTTAGAGGCGAAAAAAGGTGAGAGCACTTACTTCGAAGTCTATGAGCGAACCTGTTATCGTCAGGAATACCGATACATCGGTTACAGGTATCAGCAAAGTTCAGTCTCCTTCGGTTATATATGAAAAGCGCTTGAGCGATGACGATATTCAACGCATCTTTACCCAACAGAAGCCGCTACGATTAAGGCACATAGAGTATCGAGGGTTGTTGGAGTTCTCGGTAAAAATCAAATCTGATTCAAACAGGGTAAAGCTCAAAATTATTCAAACACTTGAGGGTAATGAAAAATCATTTGCGAAATTTTTTGAGGAAAAGGAGGATAAAGTTCTTCAGCTTCAGGATATCCAGGCTAATCCGCTCAAGTGCGGCTTGGGAACGTTATTACTTCATGTGGCTAGTTATTACGCGGTGCATATTGAGAAATATCCTACCTTTGAAGTACGAAAAGCAGTTAGTAGAGCATTTGGCTTTTACCAAATGCTAGGTTTTAAAGGTGACTACAGCGTTTCGCCAACGTATCTACAGATCACCAGCAAAGCATTACTGGAGAATACACGCCATATCTGTCAGAAGTTTCATGCGATAACCGATGAATATCCATTATGTCCTCAAGCCACTATGACTTCCTGGAAGTCACTGCCGGTTTTACCCTGAAACCGGCCCAGGCTATCCGGTTCTTTGAACGCAAAGGGCTGAAGCTGTCATTCCGCTGGGAGGATATGCTCGCAGAGGAACATGACGCCGCCTTTACCGTGGTCAAGATGATGAACCGGGATCTATTGGTCTTCGTAGCCAAAAAAACACAGCAGGCCATAGACGACGGGAAGACGCTGACGGAGTTCAAACAGCAGCTCATTCCTGCCCTGCAAAAGGCCGGATGGTGGGGTAAACAGGATGTTGTGGACCCGGATACCGGACAGATCGTCAAAGCTCAGCTGGGCAGCGCATCCAGGCTGGCGACTATTTTCCGCACCAACCTGCAAAGCGCCTATAGCGTGGGCCACTGGCAAAGCATTCGGGCCAACGCTGCAACCTCGCCATATCTGATGTACGACGCAGTGGAAGACCACCGGGTACGACCCGAACACCAACAATGGGATGGCAGGGTGTATCCGGTAAACCACACCTTCTGGACATCCCACTTCCCTCCGAACGGCTGGAACTGCCGCTGCGGTGCTATCCAGCTGGACCGCAAAGAGTTGAAAGCCTACGGTCTGAAACCCTCACCAGAGCCCAGGATCAAAACCCGTCTCTGGGAAAACCCTCGCACCGGCAAGAGCCACACAGTACCAGAAGATCTCGACCCAGGCTGGGATCACAACCCGGGCCAGACACGCTTTGCCATCCTGCGACAACTTGAGCGTGAGAAACGATCAGAGGGTCAGCAGCAAAAACCGTAACGTGTACCCCGTTCAGACCATGAAGCCAATCCCTATACCCATTGCCGACTTTTTACCCCTTTCAACTAACGAATGAACGGTTGATTTGCTGAAGGTCATCACACCCTGTTAGTCAATGGTCTAAAGTAGCCTGTCATCATGGGGTTATCCGAATGCCCCTGCCGTTTTGGCACATCATGCACTATCACCATTGACGTAAAACAACTGAATACACAGATAACATCATGCAGGCAATAACAGCTCAGGACATTAACACCATCGCAGAAGCAAGCAGGATTTTACCTGAAACAGAAGGGACCGCATTGCTGGATCGTTTCCAGGATCGTCAGCCCCAGCTTTACGACGCGATTTTTGGCGAATTGTCTGATGCAATAGCAGAAGACAGTTTCGATATGGCTAACCTTTTTCTGGATCTGTGTTTCGATATCATCTTCCTCTACCACCGGACACAGGGCGAAATCCCAAAGCAGCCAGAGGATGAACGATGGCTGGAAGTGAAAATGGCGTTGCTGGATGCCGAGCTTAAGTCGCTGGTGCCCGGAAACGCCATGAACGGGAACCTCACGGCATCACTGAATGATCGATTTGTAGATCGATGCAAGGCCGCAGGCACTCCTTTGGCGTTGTTGGCGCATCTTGACGAGCAGGTTAGCCAGTATGCGAGTTTTGATCCTTCTCGTCCTCGCGCTATCCCCCTGGTGAACAATCTGCTGTTTGTAGTCGTCAGGTTAATGGATGACATCTACGATTCACGAACCTGACGATTAACCGCTAAGGGACTGAACCATGGGAATGACCTATACCAACCGGGCTGGCAAGCTTTATTCCCTGTACCGGTCAGTCACGCGTACCGGCAGGGAGTGCTATTTCTTTTCAACCCGGAAAAACAGTCAGGCTGAACCCGTGGCAGAAACTCCGACCGGGTATGAGATTGTCGAGCGTCCGGAAAACGGGCAGGTGTTTCTGAAAAAAATAGTGCCACAGTTAATCACCAAGGCTGAAGAACAGACCGTAGCGACGCTACTGGCAGGCGTTTCCAACCCCGTGCGGTATCTTCAGGATTGCAGGGGCGAGCATATAACGATCTATGAGTCCTGTATCGCCGACAACCTGCTTGAGGATGAGACTGTTGCGCAAGTTCATTCATTGGGTTTTAACCAGACAAGGGTCAACCGGATCATTCTCAACGGGCTCTTTCTCCCCATACTGCGCTTTGGTCTGCGTGATGCAGAATCCCGGTATTTTTCCGTAGAGCGCTTCTGTTTTATGGGTGCGATCGACGATTGGATATTCATCGGATGTCCTGACGCACTGGAAACCCTGGCCGCAAAATACATCGGACGGCTCGGCACCGATGCGTTTTACGACCCTTTCGGATAAACGCACAAGCTTACGCCGAAACATAAGCAACAAATACGCCTGATACGGGTTCGAACCTGCCAAGTTTTCATATACCATCACTCCTTCATCCTACGAGTGAAGTGATACATTAACCATTGCACCCAATAGCCTCTCTTGCCCTTCCGACACTGGCTGTAAAAGTTGGCGGGCGGTAGCGTAGTTGTATTTTGTCAGCTGCTGTCAGCGATACATATGCAGCGGGCTCTGTTCACATTAAGTGTTGTCATCTCTGACTATACTGCTCAGTGCGTCTATTCCACTCTGCACTTGAGAGGTGAGACATGCAGAAGCAATCATTTGACGACATCCTGAAATCCATTCCTCTGATGTCTCCAGACCAAATCACGATTCTCCGGGAAGCTCTTCCTCCGGTACCTGCAAAAGGATCAGAAGACAGACAGGCATCCGGCCTGCTCGAAAGGCTCAAGTTTTACTTTGGCCGGCATCCTGTTTGCCCTCATTGCCATAGTGAATCGATCAAACGCCGGGGTCAGAAATCAGGACATCAGCGGTATCGCTGCAAACAGTGCCAGCACACATTCAATGCCATGACCGGCACACCTCTGGCGCATTTGCGTGTCCGCGACAAGCTGGATGCATACGTGGAATGCATGAATGGCAGCACTACCCTCCGTCCAGCGGCCAGGAAATGCGGTGTATCCCTGAACACATCATTCCACCTTCGCCATCGTTTGATGGCTGTCGTTGAAACCGATCATTATGGGGATCTCACAGGCATTTCCGAGGAGGATGAAACGTTTTTCCGTGAGTCCCACAAAGGCCAGCGAGACCTGCCTGTACCCGCCCGGCGTCGCGGAGGCCGGATTAGGCGTCATCGCTCGAAGCCGGACGCAGGCCTGAAGCATGACGCCGTTAAGCAAGTACCGGTCATGGTAGCCTGCGACCGTGAGCATCATGTCATTGATGCCGTACTGAGCCATGTCAACACCGATGAAATTCATGAGCATTTATGTGGGCATATTCAGGCAGGCAGCACCCTCTGTACTGATGGGCACCTGTCTCATGACAATTTAGGCAAACGACTCGGGATCAACACCAAAACACTGGTTGCGAAAAACGGCCAACACGTGAAGGACGGCGTGTACCACATCCAGACGGTCAATGCGTATCGCAGTGACTTGAAGCGTTGGCTTAACGGTTTCTTCAACCGCGTAGCAACAAAATATCTCTCTCGTTACCTGGCTTGGAAGCGATATTTAAAGACCCATATCTTCTCAGAAGAAGGATTTTTAGATCAGATTTCTATTCATTGGGTAAAACAACACTTAATTTGAACAGAGCCTATGCAGCGCTTATGACTTTTATCAGTTTTCCGGAATCAATCCGTGATGCCACGTGTTGCACGGAACACCCGATCTGAGTTGATTTGCGATGGCGCTGAGGGCGTGCAGTGTATTGGCAATATTTGGCAGGAACACAGAAAGGGTTCGCTTATCAACAGCTTGGCGAGCAGGGAAAGATCATGAAAGGCCTTGCTATCATTGACTTCGCGGGCAATTGACCGCCACCAACACTTTTTCTTTTTAGCCATG